>CANODD010000072.1 GCA_947564705.1 uncultured Dorea sp.
GACGTCGAATATCGGTTCGTCTTATCTGTTAGAGGGGATTGACGGACAGGGAAATATCAGCGAAGAGAGCCAGAAGATGGTTATGAATGACCTGAGGGCGCATTTCAGACCGGAATTTTTAAACCGCCTGGATGAGATGATTCTGTTCAAACCATTGACGAAGAAGAATATTTATGACATTATTGAATTATTGATCGCGGATGTTAATAAACGTCTGGCGGACAAAGAGATCTCCATCTCTCTTACGGAGGCAGCGAAGAATTGCGTAGTTGAAGGAGGCTATGATCCGACTTACGGTGCGAGACCGCTGAAGCGTTATCTGCAGAAGAACGTGGAGACTCTGGCGGCGCGGCTGATGCTTGAAGGAAATGTGGGCGCCCAGGATAGGATCACAATCGATGCCGCGGATGGAAAGCTTAAGGCTTATGCGTCGAATGTAGTGGGTTAAGGGTAGATGCGAAGACACTTCTCGAAATGTTTCGAGGTGAAGTCTGTGAATGATAAACCTGAGGGGATAGATTAAGATGCCGGTGATATTTCATATTGATGTGAATTCTGCCTATCTGAGCTGGACGGCAGTGGAAGAATTGAAGAACGGCGCCGGGAGGGACTTGCGGGAAATCCCTTCGATAATCGGAGGCGATCAGAAGTCCAGGCATGGCGTCGTGCTGGCTAAGTCTATTCCTGCGAAGAAATACGGCATTCGTACGGGGGAACCCGTTGCGAATGCCTTTCGCAAGTGTCCGGGACTCGTGATGGAACCGCCGGATCATAAGCTCTACCGCCGTTACAGCGAAAGGCTTATGGCATTTCTTAAAAGCTATACGCCGGTGATCGAGCAGGTCAGCGTGGATGAATGTTATATGGATTTTACGGAGAGGGCACGGGATTACCATTCACCGGTAGAAGGGGCTATGGAGATCAAGAATGAAGTGTACCGGCGATTTGGCTTCACGGTGAATGTCGGTATCTCGGATAACAAGCTGCTGGCGAAGATGGCGTCGGATTTTGAGAAGCCGAACAAGGTTCATACGTTATTTCCCCAGGAGATACAGGTAAAGATGTGGCCGCTTCCGGTGTCGGAGCTTTACATGGCGGGCCGTTCCAGTGTAGAGATATTGCAGAAATTAGAGATACATACCATAGGCGAACTTGCCGTTATGGACCCAAGGCTCCTGGAGCTTCATCTTAAGAGCCACGGGAGGAAATTATGGGAATTTGCGAATGGGATCGGCAATGATATCGTGGAGCCGGAACCAGGGGAAGCGAAAGGAATCGGTAATTCCACCACGCTTTCCCAGGATGCTGTTACGGAGGAAGAGGCGGCGGCAGAGCTAAGGAAGCTTTCTATGAGCGTGGGAAGGCGTCTTCGAAAAGCAGGACAGAAAGCGAAGATGCTGAGTGTGGAGATCAAGTACCATACGTTTGAGAGTGTTTCCCATCAGAAGCAGTTAGACAGGGCAACGAATAAGGATGAGGCTATCTATCAGGAGGCAATTCTTTTATTCCGGGAGCTATGGGACGGCAATCCAATCCGTCTTCTGGGAATCCGCAGCGCGAAGCTTGCGGAGGAGGGCGAACCCGAGCAGTTGACGATCTTTGACCCGCAGTTCAGGCCGGACCCGAAGCGGGAGAAAAAGCAGAGGATCAATCATGCGCTTGAAAAAGTGAGGGCGAAGTATGGGGAAGGGATTGTGACGCGGGGAATGTATAAAGATAAATAATAAATAAAAGGTAAATAAAAATAAAGGCTGCCCGGGAATCATATTCTGCCCTCCCGACAGCCTTGCTTTTTTATTCGTTGTCACTGCTTTCTGCGGTTTCGTCTTCGTCCTTTGCAGAAAGTTCCTCCTCAGAGATTTCATCCTTATCTTTTTCTATCTCATTTGCGATATCTGCCATCCGGAAACCAATGTCAGCCTCCAGTTTGGCGGATCTTTGCTTTAATTCGGATAATTGCTCCAGTTTATAAGCGGAAGCGCCCTCGAATGTGCCTTCGCGTGAGTTATCAATCTCGATTTCGGATTCCAGGGTCTTGATGCGTCCGTCGATGCTGCCTTTGACGGAGTCGACCAGATTCACATGTCTGGCATCCGTCGACAGGGTTACGACGTCGGTCATCTTCTCATATCGAAGCTCTTCTTTCGTCTTGGGCTCGTCGTCTTTCGGGCTTTCTTTCTCGCGCTGTTTCTCCATTTCCTTTGTCATAGCCTGTGAGATCTGGATATCGATATTTGCGAGCTGTTCGTCAAAGGCCTCTAACTGGGGCTTGATAGATTCCAGAGAAGCGCCGTTCTTCTTGGTATCGGCGATCAGGGCGTTCTTGCGATCAGTGATATCTAACTTCTGCTTCATCAGGTTCTGGATGAAGTCGTTGGTATTGTTCGCGGGTGAACGCATGAAAGAATCTTTTCTTTCTGTCTCTTCTTTGCGAGTAACGCCGGCTTTGTTGGCGGCGCTCCGGTTGATCTGGTAAGAACTGATCATATTGTTAGCCCGCAGCGCAGGTGAAAAATCCAGTCTCATGTTAAAATCCTCCTTTATATCTTATGTTTCTTGCTGTGTACCTGGTTTACAGACGCATTGCCGACGGAACATCGGGCTCTGATATTTCAAGATCAATGCAATAAATATATCCATATAATATCTATATAATATCCTTATATAGATATATCGGAAGAAGTATAGAATATCTTAGGATAAATTTTAGGATAAATTTTGATGTGTTGACAAATAGAAGTTTTGTGGATATACTAATAATCAGAAGAGCAATTGCGAATTATATTTTATAGTTTGCAATTGCTTTTTTCGTATGTATCAGAAATATCCGATAGTCCGAAGAGAGCTTTAAAGGGCGTATGGGCTGGGAAAAAGGAGGGTGTTATCATGAAGCAGATAGGATGGAAAGAATGGGGAATAGATATTCTGGTCGATATCGGCGCGAGTATGCTGATTGCCGTCGGGATATATAACTTTGCCCTGAACGCTGATTTCCCCGTGGCGGGATTCTCCGGGATTGCAATTATCATGTATCATTTATTTGGGATTCCGGTTGGCGTGGGGACGGTGATTTTAAATATTCCGGTCGCCATATTCTGTTACCGGTTTTTGGGACGGAGCTTCTTCTTTAAATCTGTCAAAACGATGATTATTTCATCCGTTTTCATAGATTATATAGCGCCCCTTTTTCCGGTATATGAGGGGAACCGGCTGTTGGCTGCGCTCTGCATGGGGATTTTAAGCGGCGCTGGATATGCGGTGGTGTTCATGCGGGGGTCATCTACGGGAGGACAGGATTTTATCAGTATGGCGATCAAGAAGGTGAAGCCCCATGTGACGCTTGGGATTATTACTTTTGTGTTGGATACGGCGACGATACTGTTGGGAAGCCTGGTGGTGTTCAAGGATATCGACGGCTTCATCTATGGCATAATAGTGACGTATCTGATGGCAATCGTTATGGATCGGATTCTGTACGGAATTGATGAAGGAAAGATGACGCTTATAGTTACGGAGCATGGATCAGAGGTTGCGGAATATATAGACGAATACTCCGGCAGGGGTTCCACGATTCTCCAGGGGATGGGGAGCTATTCCAAGGAGCATAAAGACGTGGTGATGTGTGCCTGCAATAATAAGCAGATGTATACGATCAAGAAGATGGTCCGCCAGATCGACCCGAAAGCGTTCACGATCATCATGGAATCGAACGAGGTTGTGGGAGAAGGCTTTAAAGAAGACGTAGGGTAAGGCGTTTTCTTTTGCCGCCGACACCTTTACTTTGAAATTAGTACAACCCGCGCGAAATAACCATATGCTTCGCTGGCTTTCATTCCCGATAGCACGTGAGTAAAAGCCTCGATGTAGCCCACTACACCTACGCTTTTACACACGCACTCTCGAAAAAGCATGCTCATCGAAAAAGTATGCTCATCGAAACAGTAAGGTATTTCGTGTTAGTTATACTATCTTGCGTATAGCTTGACCAGCTCGACGGCTATGGCGACGCTCTTGTCCATTCCTTCTACTGTAATATGCTCATAAGGCCCGTGGTATGCATGGCCGCCGGTTCCCAGGTTCGGGCAGGGAAGGTCTTTGAAACTCAACTGGCAACCGTCCGTGCCTCCGCGGATGGGCAGCATGAGAGGAGGTACGCCGGCATTTTCACAGGCAGTTCTGGCATTGTCGATCAGGTGCATACAGCCGGAGATAATTTCTGCCATGTTCTTATATTGTTCGGTGATCGTAAGAGTTACCGTTCCTTCTCCCCATTTCTCGTTCAAGTTCTTCTCGATCAGTCTGAGGGTGGATTTTCTCGCTTCGAAAAAGTCTGCATTATGATCTCTTACGATATAGCTCAGGTGTGCTTTCGCGCATTCTCCGGACATATGTGTGAGATGATAGAAGCCCTCATAATTTTCTGTGCCGCGGGGGGTCTCCATACCCGGAAGTAAAGAATTGATCTCCATTGCCACAAGGCTTGCATTAATCATCGTGTCTTTGCCGGAGCCGGGATGTACGTTGAAGCCTTTGACGTCGAATTCGGCTTTGCAGGCGTTGAAACTTTCGTACTGTATCTCGCCTTCGGTATCGCCGTCCAGAGTGTAGGCATAGTCCGCGCCGAATCCTTCGATATCAAAGTGCGCCGTTCCGGTACCGACTTCTTCATCCGGTGTAAATGCGACACAGATTGGTCCGTGAGGAATCTTCTGTTCAATCAGTTCTTCGATCATGGTAAGAATCTCGGCGATCCCTGCCTTGTCGTCTGCCCCGAGGACAGTGGTGCCGTCGGTGGTGATCAGGGTGCGTCCTTTTAGATCCTTCAGGTGTTCAAAATTCTCCGGGCTTAAGATGAGACCGCTGTTCCCGAGCGCAAGAGCTTCTCCGTCGTAATTCTCTGTAATCAGAGGACGGATCTCATGGTCGCAGAAGTCGGAAACCGTATCCATGTGGGCGATGAATCCGATCGCCGGTTTCCCTTCCAGACCTTCCGTCGCCGGCAGTTTGCCGTACAGGTAGCAGTGCTCGTCAAGCCGGACGTCTGACAGGCCGAGTTCTCTCATCTCTTGTTCCAGGATACGCGCAAGGTTAAACTGGCACTCAGAAGACGGAGAAGAAGTGCTGTTCTCGTCGCTCGGCGTCCGAATGACCGCGTATTTTAATAATCGTTCATAAGCTTTCATGATATGTTCCCCTTTTCAATATATTTTATATAGATTGTATCATAAACAGAAATATGATACAATTCCTTATGGTACAGAAAGGTACGAGATCAGGAGGCGGCAGTAATATGAGATTAACCGGGTTATTAGAAAGATTAGAATATGAAGTGTGTCAGGGAAGCGATGAGATAGAGATAACAGAATTAGTCTATGATTCCCGCAAGGTAACGGAAGGAAGTGTATTCGTCTGCATCAGCGGCGCGGTGTCGGACGGACATACGTATGCTGAGGAAGTCGCAAAAAAGGGGGCGGCGGCGCTCATCACGGAGAAGGATGTGGATGTTCCGAAGGAGGTGGCGGTGATCCGTGTGAAGGATACCAGGTACGCGCTGGCTCTGATGTCGGCGGCGTATTTTGGATATCCGGCAGAGCGGCTTAAGGTGATCGGGATCACGGGGACGAAGGGGAAGACTACGACTACTTATATGGTGAAGTCGATTCTGGAAGGGGTCGGCCATAAGGTGGGACTGATCGGGACCATCGAGGCGCTGATCGGGGAGAAGTCGGTGCCGGCAAATAATACAACGCCGGAATCTTATACGATTCATCAATATTTTGCGGAAATGCTTGAGGCGGGGTGCGACAGCGTGGTGATGGAGGTATCGTCCCAGGGACTGATGCTCCACCGCACGGCGGGAATTTTCTTTGAGATCGGGATATTCACCAATCTGGGCGAAGACCATATCGGACCGAATGAGCATAAGGATTTTGAAGATTATAAGCGGTGTAAGGGGATATTATTTACGCAGTGCCGGCTTGGAATCGCTAATGTAGATGATCCGTGGTATCAGGATGTCTTCCGGGAGGCGACATGCAAGACTGAGACATTCGGATTCTCCGAGGGAGCTGACTTGCGTGCCTCCGAGATTGAGCATATTACAAGGCCGGGATATCTGGGTGTGAAGTATCATGTTAACGGTCTGATGGATTTTGACGTGGAGATTGACATCCCGGGGGATTTCAGCGTCTATAATTCGCTGACAGCGATCGCGGTGTGCAGGCATTTTGATGTTCCGGAGGAGAATATCAAGAAAGCGCTTAAGGTGGCGAAGGTGAGAGGCCGTATCGAGATGGTGAAGGTATCGGATGAATTTACCATGATGATTGATTATGCGCATAATGCCATGAGTCTTGAGAGCCTGCTCCATACGCTGCGTGATTATCATCCGGAGCGGATCGTGACGATATTCGGCTGCGGCGGTAACCGTTCGAAGACCAGGCGTTATGAGATGGGAGAGGTATCCGGGAGGATGTCTGATTTTACAATCATCACGTCGGATAACCCGCGGTTTGAGGAACCGCAGGATATCATAGATGATATCATTGTCGGAATGAAGAAGACGGACGGGGAATATATTGCGGTATGCGACAGGAAGGAAGCGATCCGGTATGCGATTGAACATGGAAGAGCCGGAGACGTGATCGTCCTTGCGGGAAAGGGGCATGAGACCTATCAGGAGATCAAGGGCGTGAAGTATGACATGGACGACAGGGTTCTGATAAAGGAAGTGTTAGAGGAAATGCATGTACGCTGATATTATCATAGATATTACACATGAAAAACTGGATAAGATATTCCAATATAGCATCCCCTCTGAATTAGAAGGGATGCTTAAGATTGGCATGGAAGTCGCCGTTCCTTTTGGCAGGGGGAATAAGGAGACAAGAGGATATGTAGTCGGATTCTCCGGGCAGACAGACTATGACGAGTCAAAGATCAAGGATATTATGTGTATAGTAGAAGACAGTATAGCGATTGAAGCGAAGCTGGTAGCGCTGGCGGCATGGATGAAAGAGTATTACGGAGGGACGATGATTCAGGCTTTGAAAACGGTGATCCCCATCAAGAAGCAGGAGAAGGTACAGGAGAAGAGAAGCATCCGTCTTCTGCTCAGTGAGGAAGAGGGGAGATGGCAGCTTGAAGTCTTTCTCCAAAAGAATCAGAAAGCGAGGGCGCGGCTTCTGGCAGCTCTCTTAGACCAGCCGGAGCAGGATTATAATTTCCTTACAAAGAAGCTTCATGTCACACGCGCGGTGGTTCGTGCGTTGGAAGAGCAGAAGATCGTTGTCCTGGATTCGGAGAAGGTTCTGCGCAACCCCATCGGATACCGGAATTACCAAAGCCAGATACCGGACTATACACCGGAGCAGCAGCATGCGATAGATATCTTTCGGGAGGAGTATGGATGCGGAGTACGGAATATCTATCTGTTATACGGGATCACAGGCAGCGGAAAGACGGAAGTATATATGGAGATGATCGCGGAAGTGCTTAAGGAGGGAAAGCAGGCGATTGTTCTGATTCCGGAGATTGCGCTTACGTATCAGACGGTAATGCGGTTTTGCGGCCGGTTCGGCGATCGGGTATCTATCCTGAATTCCAGGATGTCCCCGGGGGAACGCTATGATCAGATGGAGCGGGTGAAAGCGGGTGAAGTAGACGTCATGATCGGTCCCCGTTCGGCGCTTTTTACTCCGTTTCCGAAGCTTGGCCTGATTGTAATCGACGAGGAACACGAGACTTCTTATAAGAGTGAACAGGTGCCCAGATATCACGCCAGAGAGACTGCGATCCGGCGGGCTGAGACGGAAGGGGCGAGCGTTGTGCTCGGTTCGGCGACTCCGTCGCTCGAATCCTTCTATGCGTGCAAAGAAGGGAAGTTTAAGCTGTTCGAGCTTAAGACGAGGGCCGGAAGCGGCGAGCTGCCGGATGTATATGTGGAAGATATGCGCAAGGAGATGAGAACGGGAAATCGTTCTATCTTAAGCGACCGGCTGAAGTCATTGATTGAATCCAGGCTTGAGAAGCAGGAACAGATCATGTTATTCTTAAACCGCAGGGGGTATGCGGGATTTGTTTCTTGCAGAGCCTGCGGATATGTAGTAAAATGTCCTCATTGCGACGTGGCGCTGTCCGCGCACCGGGGAGGAAAGTTGGTATGCCATTACTGTGGGCATGAGGAGCCCCAGGTAAGGAGCTGTCCGTCCTGCGGGTCGCAATATATCGGGGGCTTTAAGGCAGGGACTCAGCAGATAGAGGAGTTGGTGATGCGGCAATTCCCGGGGGCAAGGGTTCTTCGTATGGATATGGACACCACAAGGACGAAAGACGGTCATGAGAAGATACTGGAAGCATTTGCGGGAGAAGAAGCGGATATTCTGATCGGTACACAGATGATTGTGAAAGGGCATGATTTTCCGAATGTGACGCTGGTGGGGATCCTGGCGGCGGATATGTCTTTATTTTCGAATGATTACCGCGCCGGAGAGCGGACTTTTCAACTCTTAACCCAGGCGGCGGGGCGTGCCGGACGGGGGAAGAGCAAGGGGGAGGTCGTGATACAGACCTACAATCCGGAGCATTATAGTATTGAGATGGCGGCAGCCCAGGATTACGACGGATTTTATGAGGCAGAGATGAATTACCGCGTGCTGATGGGATATCCGCCGGTGGAGCAGCTTCTGGCCGTCCTGATGACCGGGCCGGAAGAAGGGATACTTGAGACTGCGGCAAAGTATTTGAAGGAATTTATCCTTCGGATCGATAAGAATAAGATCCTTAAGGTTATCGGACCGGCGAGTCCGTATGTGGCGAAGGTAAATGACGTATACAGGCGTATCTTGTATCTGAAGGGTGCGGATTACGGGCTGCTGGTAGAGATGAAGAACCGGATGGAGCAATATATCGAGATCAACAGCGGATTCCGGACGCTGTGGATTCAATTTGATTTTAATCCAATGAATATATTTTGAGAATAATATTTGAGATGGAGGAGAGCAGATTATGGCGATAAGAAAGGTTCGTGAATTAGGAGATGAAGTTCTGACGAAAAGATGTAAGGAAGTACCGAAGATGACGATTCGGAACAAGATATTGATCAATGATATGCTGGATACGATGTATGAGGAGGGAGGCGTCGGTCTCGCCGCGCCTCAGGTAGGGATACTTAAGCAGATTGTGGTGATCGATATCGGCGACGGTCCCATCGTACTGATTAATCCGAAGATTGTAGAGGAATCCGGGGAACAGACCGGAGACGAGGGATGCTTAAGCGTACCGGGAAAAGCCGGCACAGTGACCAGGCCGTATTATGTGAAAGTACGGGCGCAGGATGAAGATATGGAAGAGATCGAGATAGAAGGGGAGGAACTTCTAGCCAGGGCGATCTGCCATGAAGTCGACCACCTGGAGGGGCGGATGTATGTCGAGCTGGTAGAAGGCGAACTTCACGATGTGGAGTATGAGGAGGAAGAATAGATGAAAGTGATATTCATGGGGACGCCGGAATTCTCGGTGGGAACGCTGGAGGCTTTGATCGAGGCGGGGCATGAGGTGGCGCTTGCAGTCACTCAGCCTGATAAGCCGAAAGGGCGCGGCGGGAAGATGCAGTATACGCCGGTGAAGGAAGCAGCCCTTAAGCATGGAATCCCGGTATTCCAGCCAAAGAAGGTCAGGGAACCGGAATGTGTCGAAGAATTGAAGCAGTATAATGCAGATATTATTGTTGTGATTGCTTTTGGACAGATTCTGCCGAAAGAGATTCTCGAGATGACGCCTTATGGCTGTGTGAATGTCCACGCGTCATTACTTCCGAAATACCGGGGGGCAGCCCCCATTCAATGGGCGGTGATAGACGGCGAGGAAGTATCCGGCGTGACGACGATGCAGATGGACGAGGGACTGGATACCGGAGATATGCTGCTTAAGACAGAGATCAGACTGGATGAGAAGGAAACCGGAGGAAGCCTCCATGATAAACTGGCTGCCGCGGGAGCAGAACTGTGTGTGCGTACGCTGAAAGGTCTGGAAGAGAAGACGGTCGTTCCTGAACCGCAGGGGGAGAGTCCTACGGCTTATGCCAGGATGTTGGATAAGAAACTTGGGAATATAGACTGGAGCCGGGACGCCGAGTCGATCGAACGGCTGGTCCGGGGACTGAATCCCTGGCCAAGCGCTTATACGAACTGGGATGGCAAGGTGATGAAGATCTGGGAGGCGAGAGCAGAGAAGAGAGCGGCGGAGACAGGAGGCATTCCGGGAACGGTTATTTCGGTTGAAAAAGACGGGTTCTGTGTTGAGACGGGAGATGGCGTCCTGAAGGTACTGGCGCTCCAGATACCGGGAAAGAAGCGGATGGAAGCGGATGCATTTCTGAGGGGATATGAGATTGCTCCCGGTACGGTATTGTCATAGCCTGATTGTTAATTTTTAAATCATTAAGAATTGTTAAATTTGTATGAAAAACAGGTATTTTACCTGTTTTTCATATATAATAAGCTGTATATGCTACTTTGAATTGTAATTATCCCTGCAAAGCGGCGTGACGGACGGCGGTATGCCGTCTGTATTTGCAGTTTGGGGCGGGGACTTGGAGGTGTATCTATGTATCCTATGTTTTATATGGATTCTACGTATGTTTTGGTATTGGCCGGAGTCATAATCTGTATGCTGGCTTCCGTGAAGATGAATTCTACTTTTCATAAATATTCCCGCGTCAGGAATCATTCGGGGATTACCGGCAGGGAAGCGGCGGAACAGATCTTAAGGCAGGCGGGGATATATGATGTCCGGGTAGAGCATGTATCAGGGAATCTGACGGATCACTACGATCCGAGATCAAAAGTATTAAGGCTGTCGGATGCGACTTACGGGAATGCGTCGGTCGCCGCGCTGGGAGTAGCGGCTCATGAATGCGGACATGCGATTCAGCATGCCACCGGCTATGTACCGCTTCATATCAGAGGAAGTCTGGTACCCATCGTGAATTTCGGAAGCGTGATTGC
>CANODD010000073.1 GCA_947564705.1 uncultured Dorea sp.
GTGGTCGTGAATGAAGAAAGGCACAGGGAATCCCGTGCCAATTAAAAACAAACACAATGACGATACCCAGGAGTGATGTGGTAAGATATGGGACAATGAATATCCAAAGAACTACATCATCATTGTCTTACACAGTTTCCATATATAACGCGCAGGGTAACTTTATCCCATGTAGTGTGTATGCTGTTAAATACAATTAAGGGAAATGTCATGTACAATAAAAACATTGCCACCAAAGGACTTCTGCTTTTAATTTGCCTTATTTTTGTGGGAAGATTTTTTACACCTCGTTCTTTTTATTAACATATTCTATCACGACATCTCGTATTTTATCACTTGCTTCTTTTGCGAGTATTCGTTGTTTATCATTTAAAAATTTTTGGCCAAGTACTATTGCAACTACTTCTTGCACAATTTCTGTTGGATTTAAATTGCTGATGAAGGAAGTGGTTTGGTTCAGGAGTTTTGTATTAAATACACAGCCATTAATAATGTGCCCTTCAAGAAGACCTGAATTTTTTTCTTTTTCATTTCGCACGAGTGCGCGCGAGAGACTTGAAAGGGAACGAGTTGCATTTATTGGATCACGTGATGTCATCCGCAAATGAATATTTGTGTTATTAATTGTTTCTACTAATTCAATTTTTCGATTATATCTTATCGCAGAAAACGAAGAATTTGCTATATTGATAGCTTGTTTTATCGCTTCCATAAGCTTTTTATCAAATATAAGCTCCTTGTCAGACATCGAAACATCTAAGTCATATATATACATAATTTTACCTTACCCTTTCATCTATGATATAAATATCATACAACAAGGGAAGTCAAAACACAAGGTGTAAAATATTCTGATAAATACCTTGACAAGTATATCAAAATAAGATACGATATAAAACAAGGCGTGAGACATCTTGTGAATAAACGTGAGTGAAAGGTAGGAATGCACCATGAAAAAAATTACAGATTATTTACAGAACGATCCAGGTCATTACGATCTGAGCAATGACTGTACAGAAAGTGCCGAATATCAGGCAAAGACGGGGTATGATAAATATTTTATATATCGCTCGCCAAAACCTGAGGGAAAAGAAGTATATCCAATAGCTGTTTCTGTGATTGAAAAAAACTTTAAATTATATGGTCATATAGGAGATCCTGATTCAGAGAGCAGCCTCTTGCAAAATATTTATTCCTTGTTATGGCCTGAAATTAAGAAACAGAAGAAAGAATATATGGTGAATAAAAGCGAATGGATTTACTCTGATACTATGATGAGCGTTCAAACTACATTGAATAGCTATATAGGAAGAAAAATGCCAGAAGTAATTAAAAAATATGGTGTAAAAAGGATTTCCAACAAAATGTGTATTGAACTTTATGAATCGGATTCGGCATTTAGAAAGCTTCTTGATGAAAGTGAAGATTTAGCGCATTTCATTAATGTTTATCACACTTTGGGAAATTATATACCGGTTTCCTTTGGATTCAATATTACCAGAAGTGGGTTTTGTGGTTCCTATGACTACTGGGATCTGACATTGATCAAGATAAAAGAATACTATGATGCCAGAATTGCCCAAAGTGGTTATGGAGAATTTCTCGTAATTCCAGAATTAAAAATTATGGAATTATTGCATTGTGATCGTGAAGTTGTTTGTTGTTGCCGTTGGCTGAATAGTTTTGAAGGATGGGAGGACTTTATTAATCGAAACTTCCTCCAAGATTTCGTTGATGCAGATAATCAGCCGATCCCGTTATGCGAAGGACATTCATGGGATTGCCCGCAAGTGCAGAATTTTACGGAATTCTTTAAAAATAGCTGGAAGTGTATTGAAAAGAGAAGTGACAGAATGATTAAGATGCTTAAAAAGAAAACATCAATATGATTGAAGAAACGGAACATGAAAAACGAAAATATACATTTACTAAATAAAATGATTACTGCAAAATCAAATGAATTGGGCTTTGAAATAATGAAACCTGAGCATTCAGGCACTGTTATATCCATACTTCGGTCGGAGGACTGGCATCTCTTTATAGAGATGCACAGTCCTATAGTGCCTCCCCTGCCGCTTCAGATGAACATATGTATCGAAGATAAAGCGGTACGATCCCTTATCTTCCCTTCGCCTATTATTATTAACAGTGGAAATGTGGGTCAATTCGTTCGCTTATCCAATGTGGCTAATCAATATTTGTACCATGGAAATGCGTTGGGCAGATTTTGGGTTGATGAAGAAAGCTTTGATTTGGCATATGAGCTTATTTTAGAAGAACATCTGATAGAGCATTATACGGAGGAAAGCGGAAATCAATTGTTTGATATTCCGCTTACCCATTTTATAGATTGTCACATTCCACTCATAATGTTGGCAAAAAATACATGGAAAGCAGATGTGGCTATAGATTATCTAAAAGAATTGCGGAAAAACGGTTATGTAGATAATCAAAGGTATAATCTTTGGTAAGATTTGCTAATGGAGGATAAAATCATGAGATATTTTGATTGTCGAGTCAACTGGCGGTTGAATTAGATACAATCAACTGTTAGTTCGTTTCATAGTCTGTTTTTAGTCTGTAAACTAACTGCTAGGAGGTGGAACATGGAACAAGAAATGATAGGAAAATTTATATCGGCCTGTCGAAAAGAAAAAGGGCTTACGCAAATGCAGTTAGCTGAAAAATTAAACATTACCAATAGAGCAGTCTCAAAATGGGAAACAGGGAAAAGTATGCCGGATGTTTCACTAATGCTTGATTTGTGCAACATATTGGATATAACCATAAATGAACTGCTTAGCGGGGAAAGGATTACTGTGGAAGATTATCAGAAAAGGGCAGAAGAAAATCTTATGGAATTAGAGGCGAAAAAAGAAAAAGCACAAAAAGAACTCAATTCTATTATGAAAATTTTGGTTGTAATTTATAGTTCATTTTTTGTGCTTAATATGGTTTTGAATTATTTCTTTCCAGAAATATACTTTAACGGTCTGTTTGGTTTGCCATCAATAGCTATTGCCGCTATTCTTTTGGTTAAGTGGTTTAAAAAAAATTACGAAATAAAACCAAGATAAGGACGGTTGACAGAAAATACGAAAAAGGATATAGTATAAAGAAAGATAACAATGTTATGTTAAGAGGGTGTGAACCGTTTGGAGAAAGATAAAGCTACAAAGGAAAGGCTCCTTGAAAGCGCCAGGCGGGAGTTTCTCGAGAAGGGTTACATGAAAGCGTCCCTGCGTACAATCTGTAAGAATGCCGGGGTAACTACGGGCGCGTTGTATTTCTTTTTTCAGGATAAAGAAGATCTGCTCAGGGAACTTGTCGAGGAGCCGCTTGGCGGCCTGACGGCCCTGATACGGCAGCATTTGTCGGAAGAGATGGAAATGGGGGCAAATTTTGCATCGGCGGGTCCCGACTCGAGAGACATCCGGGCGGCAAAGGAAATCGTGCGGTTTATGTATCGTTATTACGATATATTTCTGATACTTCTGTCGAAGAGCCAGGGGAGCAGATATGAGAATATTGTAAATTATTTCGCGGACTTGGGAGAGGCACATTATAAAGAGATGGCAGCGCAGATGGCGGCAAGATATGGTCTCCCGGAACCAGACAGATATATTATTCACTGGATGGTGCACACGCAGATCAATGCATTTACACATCTGCTTACGCACAAGACAGATGTAGAAAAAGCGACTGAGAATATAGAACAGATTGTTGTTTTTCTTGTGTCTGGCTGGAATGGAATGTTTGGACTGAGATAGTGTGGCTTTTGGGTAGTATTTGAAGGAATAAAGAGATTATATAGTCGATATGACAGGGAGAGGATGGTCATATCGGCTAAAAAAGAACCAACAACATAACGATGTTATGTGAACGTATAACACAGAGGACTATATGATGTAAAAACTATATGGTGCAAGAACTATATGACGTAAGAATATATGACATAAGAATTCTGTGATGTAAAAGTTATCTGATACAAAAAGAAGGAGGGCAAATCATGTATCTTAAAGTGAAAAATCTTAAGAAGAGTTATGGAGAGGAAGGAAGTTACATAGAAGTCCTAAAGGGTATCGACTTGTCCGTAGAAAAAGGCGATATGTGTGTCATACAGGGTTCAAGCGGATCGGGAAAATCCACGCTGCTTCACTGTATCGGCGGATTAGACGAGATAGATTCAGGATCTGTTTTGGTAGGCGGGACAGAGCTTGGCGGGCTTTCGGCGGGGAAGCTGTCTGATTACCGCAGGGAAAGTCTTGGTTTTATTTTCCAGTTTTATAACCTTGTGCCGAATCTTACGGTAAAGGAGAATATCCAGGTGTGTGAATATCTGGCCGACAGCCCCTTGAATCTTGAAGAATTATTGGAAACGCTTGGGCTTACGGAACATCAGAATAAATTTCCGTCACAACTTTCAGGAGGGCAGCAGCAGAGATGTGCTATTGCGAGGGCTCTGGTTAAAAATCCGAAACTGCTTCTTTGCGACGAACCGACGGGCGCGCTGGACTCCGAGACCTCAAGGGACATTCTGGTACTGCTTGAGGAAGTAAATCGTAAGTTTGGTACGACGATGCTGATCGTTACCCACAATAATTCCATTAAATACATGGTGGATCAGGTGGTGTATCTAAAAGATGGAAGGATAAAGAGAGACTATCGGAATGAAGAAAAGGTGCCGGCGGCCCGGCTGGAGGATCTGTAATGCAGAGAATACTTAGAAAACGGATATTTCGAGACCTGAAGGAGAACATCTTCCGCTATCTTGCACTGGGGTTTCTGATTATTCTGGGGATGTATATCGTCATAAGTCTTGTGGGAGCGGCGGATTCTATCATAGAAGGTACAAAAGACGCGGCGGAGGCGAATCATGTGGAGGACGGGCAGTTTCAAGTATTTGTTCCGTTGTCAGAAGAAGAAAAACTGTCGATAGCGAAAGCAGGGGTTGTTCTTGAAGAGCATTTTTCTATGGATTACGAGCTGCCAGATGATTCAATGCTCCGTATCTTTTCGAAGAGAGAGAAGATTGATTTCGTGCAGGCAGATTCAGGAAATATCCCTGAAAAGAACGGTGAAATACTTCTTGAGAGACGTTACTGTGAGGAGCACGATATTTCAACCGGTGATGAGGTCATGATCGGAGACATTCATTTTAAGGTCAGCGGTATCGGGACGGCGCCTGACTATGAGTCGGTTCTTCGGAATTTTTCGGACAGCACCGTGGATAGTGTCCGATTTGGAATCGGTTTTGTGACAGAAGAGGATTACAGGCTTCTGAAAGAAAGAGGGGAAAGTATTTCTTCGGAAGAATACTCGTATGCCTATCTTCTGAAGGGTAAGATTACACAGGACGAATTACAGGAAATATTACAGGACATGGAGATGTCTTCGGAGGATATCGACGATGAATTTTTTCAAGAGTATTGGGAGAGGACGGGGGGATGGATGGTTCCACTTCCTAAGGTGATGCAGTGTATTACGGCCGGCGAGAATCCGAGAATTGCTTCGGCGGCTGCTGATAAATCCGTAGATCATGCTTCGGGACTGGCAGCAGGAGTGATTATACTGATCTTATTTGCCTATATCATATCTGTCTTTACAGTGCATGGTATTGAAAGGGAGGCAAGAATGATCGGGACACTTTATGCCATGGGAGTGAAAAAGAACGAGTTATTACGGCATTATCTCGCTCTGCCGGTGATGGTTACGTTTATCGCGGCAACCGTAGGGACGGCGCTTGGTTACAGCAGCTTCGGCGTCGGACGGCAGATGATCCAGCCTTATGGATATTTTTCTATTCCGAGCGTCGGGGTACGCTGCGAGCCTTATCTGCTCATATATGGTCTTGTCATGCCTCCGTTCGCCGCTGTATTTACGAACTATCTTGTAATACGAAAGAAACTTGACAGACCTGCGCTTGCACTTATCCGGGGAGAACATAAAAAAGAGAAAGCAAAAAACAGAAGGATTAGGGGAAGTTTTGTCCATGTTTTTCGGATCAGGCATATTCTGCGGGAAAAACGTACGGCATTCACAGTATTTTGCGGAATGCTGATCTCTTTGCTGGTTGTAATGCTCTCGCTCAACTGCTATGCGCTCTGTGTTCATATTCAGGAAGAGAACGCAGAGGATACAAGGTTTGAGTATATGTACACGTACAAATATCCGCAGGAGAAAGTACCGGAGGGAAGTGAGGAGGCCTACGGTGTCACTATGAAAAAGGAGACGCTGGGCTATAGCTTTGACGTGACGCTTCTGGGGATTCATGAGGATAATCCGTATTTTGACGCCAATGTAAATGAAGGCAAAGACCGGGTGTTGATCTCCTCGGCGCTTGCACAGAAGTATAATCTTGATACGGGAGATACCCTGATCCTTTGGGATGAGGAGAACGGCCGTTATTTTGCATTTGAAATAGACGGCGCCGTGAAGTATTCCGCGGGATTTTTTGCCTTCATGGATATTGATAGTATGCGGGAACTGATGGGGAAGAATGAAGACTATTACAATATTGTATTTTCAGATTTTGAGCTGGATATTGACAGCGGCAGGCTTTATTCCACTCTCTCGAAGGATGAGGTCAAAAAAAGCTCGTCTGTATTCGTCTCGCAGATGACGCCTATGATTGTGACGTTATTGGCGGCTTCCGTACTAATCTTTGCAGTGGTCATGTATCTGATGATGAAAGTGATGATCGACCGCTCCGCAATGTCTATCTCTATGTTGAAAGTATTTGGGTATCGGAAGAAAGAAATAGGAAAACTCTATCTGAATGGGAACCTGTTTGTCGTGGCGTTGAGCGCAGCCCTGGGAATACCGTTGTCCAAAGCAGTTATGGACAGGCTGTATCCATATCTGGTATCGAATATTGCCTGTGGGTTGAACCTTACTTTTTCATGGCAGATGTATACTGGAATCTTTGCAGGAATATTGGCGCTTTATTTTGTCATTAACCGGCTCTTGATGTTCAGAGTAAGTAAAATTCTCCCGGCAGAGGTGTTGAAAAACAGAGAGTAAATAGTGGTACAAATCTTCTTAGAAAGATATTTACATTGAAACTGAATTTTACTATAATAAAGGGAAATGAAAAAAATTGTGGGTGCGTCGGCAAGCGCCCATATTACGCAGGAGGGCGGCATGGCGAAAGGACAAGTGAAAAAGACACAGGTACAGGCGGATCAGATGATATTTGCTTTGGATATCGGAACGCGCAGCGTGATCGGAATGATCGGTGTCGTTGAAGAGGATAAGGTTAAAATCATTGCGATAGAGAAGGAAGAGCACAATGAACGTGCGATGATAGACGGACAGATCGAGAATATAGATAAAGTGTCGGTACTGGCGGGGAGAGTCAAGAAGAAGTTGGAGAGCAGGCTTCACTGTAAGTTAAAGAAGGTCTGCGTGGCTGCTGCCGGACGGGCGCTGCGCACAAGGCGTACGGAGTATGAGATTGACCTGCCGGGTAAGCAGCTGATTGACGACGAGGTGATCAGCCGTCTGGAGGCAGGCGCAGTCGGAAAGATTGAAGAGGCTTTTGACGCCGAGAACAGTGCGGAGGATGAATCCCGCCGGTTCTATCTGGTGGGTTATACGGTATGCCAGTATTATCTGGACGAGTACAGGATGTCAAGCCTTAAGGATCACCGGGGGCAGAAGGTGAAGGTGGATCTGATTGCCACATTTCTGCCGAGCGAAGTCGTGGAAAGCCTTTACACGACGATGAACAAGATCGGTCTGGAAGTGGTCAGCGTGACCCTGGAGCCGATTGCTGCGATCAATGCGGTGATTCCTGAGAATCTGAGGCTTCTGAATCTCGTTTTAGTGGATATTGGCGCGGGCACTTCGGATATTGCGGCATGTACGGACGGAAGCGTGACGGGGTACACCATGGCTACCGTGGCAGGTGACGAGATTACGGAGACGATCATGAAAGAATACCTGGTAGACTTTAGGACCGCAGAGTCTGTAAAGGCACAGCTTGAACAGGAAGGAGATGTTATATTTACGGATATCTTAGGATTCGAACGCAAGGCGTCCCGGGAAGAGATGCTGCAGTGTATCAGGGGAACGTCGGAGATTCTGAGTAAGGAGATTGCGGAGAAGGTCCTGGAGGTAAACGGCGGCGCGCCGTCTGCCCTGTTCCTTGCAGGCGGAGGCAGCAAACTGGCGGGGCTTAAGGAAGGGATTACGGCGGCTCTTAAGATGGATGTAAACCGAGTGGCCATCGCCGGGAATAATTTCCGGCTCAGTGCGTTCTCTGACGAGTATGACTTGAATAATCCAGAATATGCGACGCCGCTTGGCATCGTGGTTTCTTCCGGATTGAACCTGATCAATGACAGCTTCCGGGTCATCTTAAACGGCAGGCCGGCGAAGCTTTTTCGAAGCGGGAGTTTTACCGCATTGAATCTGCTGATGATGAACGGGTATAATTTTCAGGATATTCTGGGACGTCCCGGAACGAGCCTGGCGGTGACAGTGAACGGAAAACGGAAAGTATTCTACGGTACGGCGGCGCAGCCGGCGTCTCTCTTCATTAATAAGCAGGAGGGAAAGCTTTCTACAATCATTAACGCGGGAGATCAGATTGACTTTGTACCTGCCGTTCCCGGAGTTCCGGCGAAAGCATGCCTGGGGGATATTGAAGGAGCTTCGGAGTGTCTGGAGATCACGTTAAACGGAGGATTTATGCCGCTGGAGACACCGCTTAAGATCGGAGATGTCATCCGTATCCGGATGCCGAAGGAGGAGACAGAGGAAAAAGAACATATTGAAGAGGCACATATCGAAGAGGAATATACCGAAGAGGGACATATCGAAGACGAGTATATAGAAGAGGAACATCCCAAAGATGTGTATACCGAAGAAGGACGTATCGAAGATGAGTATATAGAAGAGGAGCATCCCAAAGATGTGTATGTGAAAGAGAGACATACAGGAAAAGCGCACAAAGAACAACCTTCTGTATCCGTGAAAGGGGCTTCAACGGAGGCCGTGAAAGAAGACGGTCAGCTGACACTGGAATTCCGTGCGGAGGAAAGGGCGGATTCCGTGGAGGCGGATTATAGGGCGGGAAAGTCTGAATATACGGCGGAAGGAGAGCCTGTTTTTTCAGAACCGGAGTATATAACGGAGGAAGAGCTGTTTTCTGATTCGGAGTTTATAGAGGGAGAAGAATACGAAGAAGAATACGAAGAGGGAGAGGAATACGAAGAGGAAGAAGCGTACGGGCCGGAGGCTGAGGAGATACCTGAGGAAGCAGATGAACCAAGACCATCAGAACCTGCTGCGGGAGAACTCATCTTTCTGCTGAATGGTTCGCCTATCCGTCTGCCGGAGAAACCGGACGGGAATCCGTACTATCTGATGGATATGATCCAGTATTCCAAGATTGATATCAGTAAACTGAAGGGGAAGATCAATCTGAGGGTCAACGGAGAGCCAGGGATGTTCCAACAGCCTTTGAAAGCCGGAGATCAGATCATTGTCGCAGAAGAATAATGGTAGCGGAATCCCTTCTGTTGTGTTATACTGTTTATCGCCGTGCGCAGACGGTTATACTATATTTTAGGAGTGTTATGATATATGTCACAGGCAGCGAATGAAATAAAAGAACAGATTAAGAAGCGGAGAACATTTGCGATCATCTCTCATCCGGATGCGGGAAAGACGACTTTGACGGAAAAGTTCCTTCTGTACGGCGGCGCGATCAATCTTGCGGGCAGCGTGAAAGGAAAAGCGACCGCAAGGCACGCGGTGTCCGACTGGATGGAGATCGAGAAGGAGAGAGGAATCTCCGTCACATCTTCCGTACTGCAGTTTAATTACGGCGGATATTGTATCAATATTCTGGATACTCCGGGACATCAGGATTTCTCGGAGGATACCTACCGGACGTTGATGGCGGCGGATTCTGCCGTGATGGTGATCGACGCGTCGAAGGGCGTCGAGGCGCAGACCAGGAAGCTGTTTAAAGTATGTACGATGCGCCATATTCCTATCTTTACATTTATCAATAAGATGGACCGGGAAGCATTGGATACCTTCGAACTTCTGGATGATATCGAGAATGAGCTTGGAATAGCGACCTGCCCGGTGAACTGGCCCATCGGCTCGGGAAAGGAATTTAAAGGAGTCTATGACCGGGAGACCAAAGCGGTGGAGCTTTTCTCCGATACGCACAAGGGGACTACACAGGGGGAAGTGCGTAAGATACCTCTGGCTTCTTCCGAGATCACGAAGTGGGTTACGGACGAGCAGCTTTCCAGGCTGGAGGAAGAGATAGAATTGCAGGACGGAGCAGGAGCGGCGTTCGATCAGGAGCTGGTAAGCAAAGGGGAGCTGTCCCCGGTATTTTTCGGCTCTGCCCTTACGAATTTTGGAGTGGAGACTTTTCTTAAACATTTCTTGAATATGACTACGTCCCCGCTTCCAAGGATGTCCGATAAGGGAAGTATAGATCCCATGGAGGAGAAGGATTTTTCGGCGTTTGTGTTCAAGATCCAGGCGAATATGAACAAGGCGCACCGGGACCGGATTGCGTTCATGCGGATCTGTTCCGGAGAATTCGAAGCGGGAATGGACGTCTATCATATCCAGGGCGGTAAGAAAGTAAGGCTCTCTCAGCCCCAGCAGATGATGGCGAGTGAACGTAAGATGATAGAGAAAGCATACGGCGGGGATATCATCGGCGTGTTCGACCCGGGAATCTTTTCAATCGGGGATACACTGACGACGTCC
>CANODD010000074.1 GCA_947564705.1 uncultured Dorea sp.
TGAAATACGCAACCATTATTATTTCCAGTTTACCGCTTCTGATCATGTATCCGTTCTTCCAGAAATATTTTGACAGCGGAATCATGGCAGGCGCCGTAAAGGGATAGGCAGAATCGTTCACTGTAATAGTTACAGACGGTAGAATAAGAAGGAGGCAGACGATGAGTAATAGATTTGGAAATAGATGCAGGTATGGAAAACGAATCGCGGCGGCGGCCCTTGCGGTATGCATGGCGGTTTCTCTTGCAGGCTGCGGAGGAAAGAGGAAGATTAACGACGGAACATTCCGCCCGGTGGACGAGGAGACGCTTCAATTTCCTTTGAAGGAGAAGGGGACGCTGACGGGCATGATCAGTTATCCGCCCAGTACGGAATCAGAGCCGAACAACCGGACGATCTTTAAGCGCCTGCAGGAACAGACCAATGTGGAGATCGACTGGACGGCGATACAGTCAGACCAGTGGCCGGATAAGATATCGCTGAATATGTCGGACCCGAATAAATTGACGGATTTTATCTTCTCCGCTGGATTTTCAGACAGTAACCTGTTAAAATACGGAGAGTACGGTGCGATCATCCCTCTGGAGGAATATATTGACGCATACATGCCGAATCTGAAATCTGTATTTGACAAGTACCCGGAATATCGTACCATGTGTACGGATGTAAACGGACACATCTGGGCGCTGCCCTGGATCGAACAGCTAGGCTCCGGCAAGACGGCTATCCAGACGATCGGAAATATGAGCTTTATCAATAAGAAATGGCTGGATTTCCTGGATCTTGAGATCCCGGAGACCGTGGATGAATTTGAAGAAGTCCTGATCGCGTTCCGCGATAATGCGAAGGAAATCCAGGACGAATTTGGAATCGAGGGAAGCATCATCCCCATGTCCTGTATCGTCAATAACGGAGACCAGGACCCGGCGATCCTGATCAACGGTTTCGGCGAGGGATACGGAGATCCGGACAAAGACCGGCATATCGCGGTTACGGATGATAAGAAGGTGATCTGTACCGCAACCCAGGAAGGTTATAAGAAGGGAATAGAATGGCTGAATAAGCTGTATGAGGAGAAATTGATAGACCCGGAAGCATTTACCCAGGAATGGTCCACCTATGTATCAAAAGGAAAGTCCGGACGTTACGGCGTATGCTTTAGCTGGGATGTGGGAAATATCGACAACCTGAAGGATTGGGTGCCGCTTCCTGTGCTGACGGCGGATACACGGAACTTAACGCCTCAGAATGGTTCATTCACCAGCGGATTCGACCGCGGGCGCTGTGTGGTAACCTCTGTTGCAGAGAACCCGGCGCTGGTATGCGCATGGCTGGATCAGATGTACGCGCCGCTGCAGTCTCCGCAGAACAACTGGGGAACTTACGGAGAAGATGATGATTTTGATATCTTTGAGATGGGCAAGAACGCGGATGGAGAAGACATGCTGAAGCATGCGCCGCTTGGCGACGCGTCTCCTGTAGAAGTCAGAGAGGCGGAATCGGTTGGAGGACCGCTGGCTATCCTGGACGAATATTACGATGTGTATGTGACCTGTCCGGACGACGCTCAGTACCGGCTGGACTGGATCGAGGAATTCTATACGCCTGATATGCACACGGAGTATGTATATCCGAATATCTTTATGAGCCGCGACGATACGGAGACGCTCTCGAACCTGCAGGCGGATATCCAGAAAGCCATCAACGCAAAGAAAGCGGACTGGATCATGAACGGATTTACCGACGCCGACTGGGATAAGTATCTGAAAGACCTGGAGGCATACGGACTTAGCGAGTATCTGGAATTGTTCCAGACATATCTGGATTCGTATTATGCCAATACAGCGGATGCGGAATAATCATTGTATACTTAATTAGTGAAGCTGAAGTTGTAAAAGAATTCGCGGAAAAGATGCGGAGTAATCATTGTATAATTAATTAGGAAAGGAAGAAATAGTTATGACAAGTCAGACACTGCGTGAAGCGAGAAAATATGAAGAGGCTTCCGAAAAATTAATCAGTAAAGAGGAGCGTCCCGATTTCCACCTGACTCCACGTGCGGGCTGGATGAATGACCCCAACGGCTTTTGCTATTATAAAGGCCAGTATCATTTGTTTTACCAGTATTACCCCTATGAATCCAAGTGGGGGCCTATGCATTGGGGGCACGCAGTGAGCGGCGACTTGCTTCACTGGGAATATCTTCCTTGCGCCCTTGCGCCGGACGAGGCATATGACAGGGACGGGTGTTTTTCCGGAAGTGCGATGGTATTGCCGGACGGAAGGCATTTGCTGATGTATACCGGCGTGTTAAAAGAACACCAGGAGCGCGACATCTACAGAGAAGTACAGACACAGTGCATCGCCGTGGGCGACGGGATTGATTATGAGAAATATGAACAGAACCCTGTGCTGGATGAGCGGGATATCCCGGAGGGCAGCAGCAGATATGATTTTCGTGATCCTAAGATATGGAAACAGTCTGACGGCACGTACGCCTGTGTCGTGGGAAACCGTCCTGCCGACGGCAGCGGGCAGATTCTCTTGTATACCAGCGCCGACGGATTCCGATGGAAGTTTAAAAGTATACTGGTTTCGAACCATGACCGGTTCGGAAAGATGTGGGAATGCCCGGATTTCTTCGAACTGGACGGGAAGTGGGTGCTGCTTACAAGCCCGCAGGATATGCTCCCGGAAGGGTTTGAATATCATAACGGGAATGGGACGCTTTGTCTGATCGGTGATTATGATGAAGAGGCCGGTACATTTAAGGAAATGCATAATCAGTCCATCGACTATGGAATTGATTTTTACGCTACTCAGACGGTGCTGGCGCCGGACGGCCGCCGGATTATGATCGGCTGGATGCAGAACTGGGACGCCTGCGGAATCCGTTCTCCGGAAGAGCCCTGGTTTGGGCAGATGAGCCTTCCGAGGGAATTATCTCTGCATAACGGCAGGCTGTACCAGAAGCCTGTCAGAGAGCTGGACGCAATGCGGCGCAACAGGGTGGAATATACGGATGTGTCAGTTTCAGGACTGACAGCGCTGGAGGGGATGAAGGGCAGAAGAGTGGATATGGAGCTTAATATCCGCCCGGCCGAAGGAGAAGAACTGTATCAGAAATTCGCTGTCCGATTTGCCCAGGATGACAGATACTGGACTTCTCTGAGTTTCCGTCCGAGAGAGTCTATCCTGAAGGTGGACCGGAAGTTCTCCGGTTCCAGAAGAGCCATTATCCATCAGAGACGCAGTCAGGTCAATCTTGTGAACGGAGAACTAAGGCTTAGGATCATCCTGGACCGTTTCAGCGTGGAAGTCTTTGTGAATGACGGGGAGCAGGTTCTGTCGGCTACCATGTATACCGACCAGGCGGCGGACGGGATCTCGTTTTTTGCAGACGGTACGGCGAAGATTGATGTCGTGAAGTATGACCTTGAATAGAATCAGTATTACGTGTTAAGCCTCCGGTAAAGACAGGGCCGATACTATTAAAGACGAAAATAGTACAGTTCATGCAGAAACAAAACAAAATTCCTTAATTTGTGCTATACTGTTGCTACCAAAGAAGGGAGATATACAGATGAGTTTAGAAGTAAGGAATTTGTCAAAGAAATACGGAGAGAAAACAGTAGTAGAGAATCTGAGCTTTGAGATGAAGAACCCAGGTGTATTCGCACTCCTTGGAACAAATGGAGCCGGAAAGACTACTTCTATCCGTATGATGCTGAATATGCTTTCGCGGGATACAGGGGAAGTGTTATGGAACGGCGCGCCTCTGGATACGGCGGCCTGCAACGTGGGATATCTTGCGGAGGAGAGGGGATTATATCCGAAGTATACACTGATGGATCAGTTGATTTATTTTGCCGCCCTTAGAGGGATATCGAAGGCAGAGGCAAAGAAAAGGATCCGTTACTGGGCGCAGAGACTCGAGGTGGAAGAATATCTCTATCCTCAGGCGCCCAAATCAGAAGACGGGAAGAAACGAGGGCGCGCGAAAGCGCAGGCGCCGAAGAAAGCGGATCAGCTTTCCAAAGGAAATCAGCAGAAGATTCAGTTTATGACGGCGCTGCTGCCTGATCCTGACCTGTTGATCTTAGACGAACCTCTTTCCGGACTGGATCCCGTGAATACAGATCTGTTCAAGGGTATTATCCGCGACGAGATTGCCAAGGGGAAATACCTTATTATGTCCAGTCATCAGATGGCGACCGTGGAGGAATTCTGCACGGATATCATTATACTGAACCGTTCTAAGACGGTTCTTTCCGGACATCTGAACGATATTAAGAAAAGCTACGGACGTATTAACCTGCTGTTGAAGACGGAGACTGATGTGACGGACCTTATCAGACAAGAGGGGCTTACATTAGTTTCGGCAAAGGAAACAGAGTATCAGATCAAAGTGTCCGGGGATGAACATGCGAATGGATTCTTGAGGCTGTTGATCGAGAACGGGGTTACCGTAGTTACATTCAGCCTGCGCGAGCCGTCTCTCCATGAGATTTTTGTGGAGAAAGTGGGTGATGCACATGAAGCTTAGTAAGAATGATTTTACCGGAACGGGCAAGGTGTTTCGTTTTACGCTTGCGCAGATGGTGAAGGGGAAAGCCAATATTATCAGCACGCTGATTTTTTTCCTTCTTGCGGCTTTGAGTATTCCGGTTATGACTTTGATGATGGGCGGGGAGAAGACAGCGTCTTCGGAGGAGTCTCCAGATTCGGGGATTACGGCCGTGTATGTCAGGAATGATACCGGTTATGAGCTGGATCTGGGAAGTATTCAGAAGAGAGACGAGATATTTGCGTATACCGAATTTGTGGATACGGATACGATGGATATAGAGTGGTCGGAGGATACCTATGAGTCTTTGATTAAGTCGGCGGAAGCATATGTGCATCTTCAGAGAGACACGGAGAAGATGTGCTTTACGATCGGCGCTTATACTCTGGAGGATAAAGATTTCTCTGATGAGGCGATGGATTCCTGTTTAAGCATGCTGTCGGGACTTTTGGATGAAGCGCGCTATATTCAGCAGAATGCGCGGCCGGAGCAGATTGCCCTTCTTACCGGTTCATATGAAACGAGTACGCAGAAGGTTTCGGAATATCTGGAAGAGGAAACAGATAATTTTGACGCACGGTTCGGCGTACAGATGATATATTCTATGATCCTTTTGTTCTTGTGTACGTTTGCCTCATCTTATATTATTCAGAAGGTGATTGAGGAGAAGGCGTCAAAACTTGCGGAACTGTTGATGGTGAGTGTCAGCCCCCTTGCGATGCTGGTGGGAAAGATCCTTGCCGTGATGACGTATATATTTGGCCTGATCGCCGGAATCGCGGCGGTGATGGGTCTTTCTTATGTGATTACCGGACAGATTGCGGATACTTCTGTATTGCGGCAGCAGATTGCGTCGGCCGGTATTCTTGGGGGAGCGCTTCGAGTGTCGCCGGGCACGGCGCTGATCCTGGTGGTTTCACTGCTGTTGGGTTATCTGCAGGTGTCTCTGATCAGCGGCTTGCTCGGAACGGGCTGTTCTACTACGGAGGATGTGGAGCCGGCGAATCTTACCGTTGTGCTGATAATCATGGCGGGATATATGGTTGCGATGATTACGGTGGGACTTGGCAGCAGTCCGGTGTTGGCGGCTTTGGTGTCTCTGTGTCCGGTTACCTCGATGTTCTGCGCGCCAGCGCGTTATATCATTGGAGATATCGGGTTTGGAATGCTGGCGTTTTCATGGGTGATCCAGTTTGCTGTGGTGTTGGCGCTTGCCTATGTCTGTGGGAGAATCTACCGCGCTTTGATGATGTACCGTGGAAATCGTATGAAACTCGGCGGATGGATTGAACTGCTGCGTCAGAATCGTGCAAAGGAGGCGGAGAACAGATGAAAGGAATTGGGACTATATTCTCGTTTACATTTATCCAGCATGTGAAGCAAAAAGGGTATCGGAATGTGACAATCATAGTTGCCGTTCTGTGTCTTCTGCTTCCGGCAGTGATCATGCCTGCCATCGAATATTTTGGAGAAGATGAGGCGTACGAAAGTAAGATTAAAAAAGTGTTTGTGGTCGAAACCGGCAGCAAGACGGACGGCAGAGCCGACTATGGAATTCTCAACGGCGTGGACCCCGAGCGTTTTACGGATGTTGTCTATGAGACGGAAAGCAGCGTAGAGGACGCCGCGAAGAAAGCGGAAGCAGACGGATATGCAGTTGTGCTTGCCGTCGGTCGTCAGGAGAATGAGTATGGACTTGACGTGCTCCTTCCGGATGAAACGAAGCTGAATAAGAAGGATGCGGAAGCGTATGAAGCATTCCTTTCGGGAGCTTTCCGCTATATCCTGGTCCAGAAATCAGAACTTGAGGCGACTCAGATTGCAGAGATTACGATGCCGATTGAAACTATGGTACGGGACAACAGTGTTCCGGCAGATGAGAGTGATGAATATGCGGCGGCGAAGAGCGTGCTGGCAATGCTGCTTCCGTATCTGAATATTATGGTCCTGTATTTTATGATTCTTGCATATGGGCAGGGGACGGCGAATACTGCGATCATGGAAAAGACGTCGAAGCTTATGGATCTGTTTCTGGTGTCCGTGAAGCCGAAGGCAATGCTGCTTGGGAAAGTGTTTGCGACGACGGCAACCGGGATATTGCAGATCTTTGTGTGGATCGGCGGACTGTTCGGCGGATTTGCGCTGGGCATCCATTTTACAAAGATGGTGAATCCGAAGACAAGTATGGCTTTGGTCCAGCTGGCGGATACGTTTGGCGAATTTTCCGGAATGTTTACGGTTCCAGGGGTAATTCTTGCGCTGCTTATGCTGGCGGCGGGACTGCTGCTTTACTGTTCCCTTGCGGCGATCGGCGGGGCTGTGGCGGAGAAGCCGGAAGATCTGTCTAATACGAATATGCTGTTTGTGATGGTGTTGCTTATAAGCTTTTTTGCGACCTTATTTGCCGGAGGCACAGGTTCAGACGTTCCGTGGGATGCCGTTACATGGCAGGTATGGATGCCGTTCACGTCAATCCTGGTCGCGCCGACGAAGATCCTTCTGGGAGTTATGAGCATACCGGAGGCGGCCGTCTCCCTGGGGATCGTCGTAGCGACGGCGACGCTGATTACGGTGATTGCCGGGAAGCTGTATAAAATGATGTCTCTATATAAAGGAAATCCGCCGGGACCGAAGAAATTGGTGGAAATGCTGCAAAGACGCGCATAATTTCCTGACGCTATGCGTTCCGGTATTTACGGTATCCAAGAAGTAAGCAGCCGACGCCCACCGCCAGCGCAATGCCGAGATGGATTCCGATTTGACCTGCGGTTAATGCAAATCCTGTGCTCATGGGGAGATATACAGGCATGGATATCATAAAATGCGATATGATTTTTGTTATATCCATACCCAGGATTCCCATGGGCGCGAGAACCTTTAACCAGACGACAGGGAAAAGGAATATCACGAGCGACAGCACAAGCGCGAGAAAGGGCGAACGGCATGAAGCTGAGACTGCGGCCGTGAGACTGGTGAGGAGAACGGCGCCGGCCAGCCCAAGGGAAACGAACAATACGAGGACTCCGGCGACTGTTTCCGGGCAGTATCCGTAGAATGACGCGAAGCTTAGAAGGACTCCGGACGCGTCTAATCCCTGTGTACCGAACACGGCAGTATAGATACCCCATAGATAAGCGCTCACCAGGCAGATAAGGGCAGCGGCGAAGAACAATGCTGCCAGGAGCTTTATCCAGATACCGCTCTGTCTGCCTCTGCGGGTGGTCCGGAGGATGTCGGCAGTCTTTAGCTGGTATTCTTCCGCAAAAAGCGGGGACAGTCCGACGATCAATATGACGAATGCTGCCAGCAGAGTCGTCATGTATGTTTCCGCAAAGTCATTCCAGCCATAGAAGTAATCAAATCGTACTTTATTTTCCAGATATGGAGCGGTATTATATGCGTGGTCCCGGTCTTTATAGAAATGAATCGCAGTCGGATCGTTACCGTCGGTCTGCATATAATTGGTGAATGTTTCCGTAACAAATCTGCTGCAGAAGTTTCCTTTGGCGCTGTCTGTTGCCTCGTCAAGATAATAGAAACCATATGCTTCATAGATCTGCCGGACTTTGTCTTTGGTCAGTATGCCTGCGTAGCGGCTGGTCAGCGCCTGATCTTTCCTGATAGCTTCCTGACCGCGAAAGACCTGACCGTCGATGGTCGCGCTGTAATGATCCCGCTCTGCAAATAGGCGGAAGGTTATGAAGACCAGAAACAGAAATATACCCAGCCAGATGATTTTTCGAGATACAATCTTATAGAGTTCTTCTTTCCAGATGTTCCACATGTTCTGATACCTCCTCAAAATGATATAGATATACGTCTTCAAGACCCGGTGAAACCGGTACGGCGCCTTTGCAGGGGCAAGTGTCTGAGACGAGCCGCAGGCGGACTTTATCGCCTTCGTTCTTTAGATTGCTGATGGCAAAAGTGTCGTTCATGCGAAGGGCCTCGTCCTGATCCGCCAGATATTCCCATACTTTTCCATGCATACTTTCAGTTACCTTTGCCGTGGTTCCCTGTTCTATAATCCTGCCTTGCTTCATGAGCAGGATCTCGTCCGCGATAAATTCTATGTCCGAGACAATGTGTGTAGACAGGATGATGATCCTGCCTTTGGACAGGGAACTGACGATATTGCGGAAACGAATCCGTTCCTTTGGGTCGAGGCCGGAGGTGGGCTCGTCAAGAACCAGGATTCCGGGATCGTTCAAGAGAGCCTGCGCGATTCCGAGCCTTCTAAGCATTCCGCCGGAAAATGTCTTGATCTTGCTTCTTTGATCGCCCTCCAATCCCGTCAGACGAAGCATTTCCTGCACCTTTTCTTTCAAAAGATCCGGGGGGAGAGCTTTGCATGCCGCCAGGTATTCCAGATACCGTCTGGCGGTAAAGTCCGGGTAATATCCGAAGTCCTGCGGCAGATAACCCAGAATATAACGGTAATCCCCGTCCAGTTTGTTAATTGGAATTCCGTTGTACCGGATCTCGCCGGCGGTGGGTTTCAGCACTTGGCAGATCATGCGCAGCAGGGTAGTCTTTCCGGCGCCGTTTGCGCCGAGAAATCCGTAGACTCCGTCCTGCAGGCTGATCGATACGTGATCTACGGCTATCTTGTTTTTAAAGTGTTTGGTGATACGGTCTAATGTTAATTCTGGCATATATATTTCCTCCTGTTTTTATCTGCTCAGAATGATTGCTGTGTCTTCGCAATCTATTCTTCCAAGAAGATTTACAATTTCCGCAGCCAACAGAAATACGCCGGCTATAGTCAGACATTTCCAGATGGTCAGGTATTCCGGCCGGTATGCCGATTCCCACAATACAGGGAAGAGGGCTGCAATACCGCAGAGTAGTCCGAGGGCATACGAGAAAAGGCCGGAACCGGTGTTTCGCAGGCAGGTCAGCATGTGCAGGTACAGGATATTCGACCAAAGGAACGGAGCCAGCATATAGATAAGAGAGGTTCCGATCCCGAGTGGATTCGTCTCGCCGGTGATCCCGAGAATTACTGTAAGGATAATCAGATTCGCGATTCCTGCCTCCAGCATCCGGATACATACCATCTGCCTGAGATTTAGATATAGAGTTTGCTCCAGTTCAGCCATATGACAGGAAAAGAGACGTGCGATCTGGCTGAGACAGATATTCCCTGCAAATACAAAAAATACGGAACAGGCTGTAAGCATCTCCGGGGCGCCGCCGCTTTTTAGGCGAAACCGGAGCGCCAGCAGCATGGCGGACAGAAGGAGGCTTCCCAGGGTGAGCCAGTGCGTCAGGGGCTGAAAGCGCATCTGGTTCCATATATGTTCCAGGAAGGTTGGATAGTATCGAAGCTGTTTGAGGGACGCCTCCTGATAGATCACTGCAAGACTTTTGGCTTTCTTCTCTTCGTTTATCGGGAATCGCCACTCGGACGCCGGGATATTTATCGGGGGTTTTCCTGTTTGGTCTGCAGGCCGATGGTGAGGCGATGCATGTGTATGGCGTGTCATAAGGATCAGTTCTCCCTTCTGTAATAGATTTTGTTTGGGTGAAAGATGTTTCTTAATAGAAGTCGCTTTGCCGGAGTTGTTTGCTCAATTTCTCCAATCCCTGCCGGATGCGGGATTTGACCGCGTCGTAAGAGGCGCCTGTCATACGGGCGATCTCCCGATTTTTATATCCGTAAAAATGATGAAGGAGCACTGCCTCGCGCTGTATATCCGGCAGACTTATGAGTGCTTCGGCAAGCAGCAGGCTGTTTTCCGAAGCCTCGTTTTGGTCTGCGTAATAAGAAGAACCGGAGATCGGCGCGCCGTCTGCGGCATATATGGGTTCTGGGATATCAGAATCTATGGGTTCGGTCTTTGCGCGGGTCTGGGAGGCAGTCCGTATATAGTCGCGGCACAGATTCATGGCGATGGTCAGGAGGTATCCCTTTAGATTCCGATATCGGTAATGGTCTACATATTTTATGAACCGCAGAAATGTCTCCTGCGCAAGGTCGTAGGCGTCTTCCCGGCTGCCGGTCTGATAGCGGCAGAAATAATAGACGTCGTCATAGTATCTGCCGGCAATCTCGTTCAGGTATTCGGTTTGTCCCTTTTGAATCCGCCGGATCAGTTCCCTGTCTTCCTCATTTATGCGCGTC
>CANODD010000075.1 GCA_947564705.1 uncultured Dorea sp.
AGAATCTGTAATTCCATCTTATCATTATAGAGCTTTCCTGTCTCATCATCCCGAAAATGCATCGTGCGGTAATACCTGGCATCATCCGGAAACAGAATGAAGTCCAGTATACTGACCTGGATAGACTTTTTCAGTCTCCCGTAAGCTTCTCCCTCCCTCAGCTGCTCCGTAAACATCTTGCTTAGATAGAATAATGCGCGTTCATCCCAGAACGGATACTTCTTCACCTGCATTTCCATGTTGATCTGTGTCCCGTTCTTTAAACGTACCCGCACATCCAGGATACCAAGCTTGTCGTCAGCGTATTCGCGGTGAAGATGCGTGGGAAGAAGTTCTGTCTCTTCAACCTCTTCCGGCTTCACCCGCATCACAGCGGCGCAAAAGCCCTTCCGCACAGTAGGATTCTCCATCAGGCCGGCAAAGCATACATCATTTGTGGGATGCATAATAAAATCTTCCTGCTGCTGTACTTCATGCATGCCGGGCAATGAACCTGCCGGATTGTTTTCTGTCTGCGTTTCATTTGGTGTGCAAATCATTGTTACCATAGAAATTCTCCTTTCCTCTGCACAGTATTACAGTATCAGATTGAGAAGGATTTCCCTTGCTGCTTCTAATCATACCATGAAACGAACTTCCATAAAAGGCGGAATCTTGAGAAATCTTCTGCTTCACCATCCTGACGGAGCAATATGACTCAACCTATAATTCTGTAAAAACTCTGCATTCATAAATAAACTGGGTAACTCTCCGGCGGATTGCCGGTCAGAATATAAAAGACGAATGTCTCTTAGAATTCTTAATTTGAAGTATAGCACATCATCTAAAGACAAGCAATCTCCAAATAATATTTTCGGAGATTGCTCCATGTGACACTTGCTCGTTTTTCGTATAAATGCACTGCTATCGTTACCTCTGCACCCTTGCCCCGGCGCCGCCCATGATCGCTTCTACTTCCTTTTTGCTCGCCATGGTGGTATCTCCCGGCGTCGTCATGGCAAGCGCACCATGCGCCGCTCCGTAATTGACTGCCGTCTCGGCGTCGCCCGTGGTCATCAATCCATAGATCAGACCGGACGCAAAGGAATCCCCGCCGCCGACACGATCCATGATCTCCAGGCCCTTATAATCCTTCGCCTTATAGATCTGGCCGTCCGCCCAGCAGATGGCGCTCCAGTCATTGACCGTCGCAGTCTTCACCTCCCGCAGAGTGGTCGCAACCACCTTAAAATTCGGATACACGCCTGCCGCATGGTTAATCATCTTCTTGTATCCGTCAAGGTTCAGTTGTTTCAGGTTCTCGTCATTTCCTTCGATCTCGAAACCAAGGCAGGCGGTGAAGTCTTCCTCGTTCCCGATCATAACATCTACATATTTCGCGATCTCTTTGTTTACTTCCTGCGCCTTCTCCTGCCCTCCGATGGCTCTCCACATAGACGGTCTGTAATTCAAGTCATAGGAGATTACCGTTTTGTACTTCTTCGCCGTCTTGATCGCCGCAAGCGCCGTCTCGCCTGCCTGCTCAGACAACGCCGCGTAGATACCGCCCGTATGCAGCCAGCGTACCCCCAGTTCTCCAAAGATATACTCAAAATCAAAATCCTCCGGCGCCGCCTTGGAGATTGCCGTATTGGCACGGTCTGAACATCCCACCGCTCCCCGGATGCCGAATCCCCGCTCTGTAAAGTTCAGCCCGTTTCGGCAGACCCTTCCGATTCCGTCGGTCTTCATCCACTTGATCAGAGATGTATCTACACCGCCCTGCAGGATAAAATCTTCCATCAGAAGCCCCACTTCATTCTCTGCAAATGCAGTAATCACGCCCGTCTTCATCCCGAAGCATCTGCGAAGCCCGCGTACCACATTATACTCTCCGCCGCCTTCCCATGCCCGGAAGCTTCTCGCCGTCCGGATCCGTCCTTCTCCCGGGTCCAGCCTCAGCATCACCTCCCCCAATGATACCGCGTCATACCTGCATTCCTTTTCCGGTCTCAAATTCAATTCCATTACCTGTTATCTCCCTTCTTAATTTCAGCCTTAAAATTTTGACTTGTCTATTTCTCCGATTGTACATCCTTAGAGTTTTGACTTGTCTATTTCTCCGATTGTACATATTGTATCTGTATGTCTCTACAACTCTTTAATTACGAATGGATGACGCCAGCTCCACCGCTTCCTTCGCAAGCTCGCGGATCTTGTCAAATTCTCCGTTCTTAACCAGCTCCCCTTTGACCATCCAGCTTCCGCCGCAGCAGACGATCTTATCACAGTCAAGATAATCTTTCAGATTCTTAGCGCTGATCCCGCCTGTCGGCATAAACTTCATCATCGTATACGGAGCCGCCATTGCCTTAATCATAGAAACGCCGCCTGCCTGCTCTGCCGGAAAGAACTTGACTACTTCCAGACCGCGCTTTGCCGCCTGGGCCAACTCGGAAGGAGTGATACATCCCGGGAATACGGGAATCTCCTTTTCCAGGCAATAATCCACGATCTCCGGATCAAATCCCGGACTTACGATAAATCTGGCTCCTGCTGCCACAGCGCGGTCCACCTGTTCAACCGTCAGCACCGTGCCTGCTCCAACAAGCATATCCGGATATTCCTTGCTCATCAGACATATGGATTCTTCTGCCGCCTCTGTCCGAAATGTCACCTCTGCACAGGGAAGTCCCCCCTCCGTAAGAGCTTTCGCCAGCGGAAGCGCATCCTTCGTATCCTCCAGTACAACTACCGGCACGACTCCATAACCACTAAACTGTTCTGCAATTGTATTCATATCTTCCTTACCTCCTAATTCAACAGCCCCGAAGAGAACATCGGGACACCAAGTTGATTCTCTGCACTGTTTTTGTCGATGTTTTACACGATATCATTACCGTTTGATATCATAATTCATATTCATCAGATTCCGTATTGCCTCCGCATCATCCGTGATATTGGCATCCCCGCGGATCGTATGCTTCAGCGCACTGCTTGCCACAGCAAAATTCACCATATCCATAGGTCTGTAATGATTCATCATCGCATAGATCAGCCCGCTGGCAAATGCATCTCCTCCGCCGACACGGTCAAGAATATTGAAGGTGAAAAGCTTACTCTCGAAAGTATGTCCCTCATACCACATATACGCTTTCAGGCTGTTCTCGCTGCCGCTGTGCGCATATCGTACATGACGGGCGATACATCTCAAATTCGGATATCTTCTCACAAACGCCTGAAAATTCTCATCCTGCTGCTCATAACTTGGCTGAAACGGCAGTCCGTCCTTAAGATCACCTTTGCTGTGATCCTCATCATCCCTCCATAAATGATACGGTTCGATTCCGAATAATACATCAATATAAGGCAGGCATTCTGTACAGAAATCCCTCGCTTCCTCCCATGTCCAGAGTGTGCTGCGGAAGTTTCCGTCAAAGCTGGTGATGATTCCTTTTTCCCTGGCAGCCTTCAGACAGCGCAGGATCATTCCCCTGCAGTTCATTCCAAGCGCCGGAGTGATGCCGCTCAGATGCATCCAGGTAAATCCCTCAAGCAGCGCATCGAAATCATAGGAATCAAAATCATATTCCGTTATCGCACTGTTTTTACGGTCATAGATGACCTTGCTGGCACGGATCCCGTACCCGGCTTCCAGATAATAGGTTCCCAGTCGATGCGTCGGTGTCTGCTCGGGCGTGCTTAAGATCACCGGCGTGCAATGCACGTCATTACTTCTGAGCATTCTGACAGCGCTTTTACCAAGGCTGTTATTCGGTACTACCGTAAAAAAAGTACTGTCTATCCCCAGATTGGCAAGAGCCAGAGCTATATTCGCCTCACTCCCGCCGTAGCTGGCCTCGAAATTTGCAGCCATCCTGATCTTCTCATAATTCGGCGGCGTCAGGCGCAGCATGATCTCCCCGATAGTGAGAAACCTGTGTGAAGTATGATTTTCTTTTAATAATGGATTTTCATGTGTCATAATCACTCCAGATACGCTCCCTTCATTGGGCTTACCGCATGTTCACTGAACAGACGCAGAACTCCCTTTTTGTATTTTGGCTCGCGCGGCTTCCAGCTCTTACGTCTCTCATCAAGTATCGCTTCCACTTCCTCCACGGTCTTTCGCTCTCCCGCAATCCCGATGATATTCAGCTTCCGCTCTTCTACATCGATCTCGATCAGATCACCTTCTTCCACAAGCGCGATCGGGCCGCCATCCACTGCTTCCGGGCTGCAATGGCCGATCACGGGACCTGTGGAAGCTCCTGAGAAACGGCCGTCCGTGATCAGCGCGATACTCTTCCCAAGCTCCTTGTCGCTGCTGATCGCCTCGGAGGTATAGAACATCTCCGGCATTTATCCGCTACGAGGGACCAAAAGGAAGCGGAATGCCGGATAAATACCGCATCGCCTTTCCGGACCTTATGCTTAAGCACTGCATCCAGGCATTCTTCCTCACTGTCAAACGGTCTCGCCCTTAAGACCGCCTTAAACATCTCCTTCGGACATGCCGTATGCTTGATGACAGCGCCTTCCGGCGCCAGATTGCCTCTTAATACGGCGATACTTCCGTCTGTACCGATCGCATTCTCATAAGGACGGATGATATCCTCTTTGGAGAGCGAAACCCGATAACGCTGATTGAATTCCTGCAGCCATTTCTGACATCTCTCATAAAAACCGCTGCGTCTCAGTTCATCCAGATTCTCCCCCAGTGTCTTGCCGGTTACCGTCATAACATCCAGATGCAGATGATCACGGATTTCTTCCATAATCGCCGGTACGCCACCCGCATAATAGAAGCATTCAGCCGGCCATCTTCCTGCCGGACGGACATCCAGAAGATACCGGGCATTCCGGTGCAGCCGGTCGAAGGTATCCCCGGTAATCTCTATGTCGAATTCATGGGCGATCGCCGGAATATGCAGAAGGCAATTGGTACTCCCTGAGACAGCAGCATGCACAAGGATCGCATTTTCAAAGCTATCCATGGTGACAATATCACTCGGACACATATGCGGCATGGATGCAAGCTTCACCGCCTGCTTCCCCGCCTCCCGGGCGAATGCAAGAAGATCCGGGCTCGTCGCAGGCATCAATGCACTTCCGGGAAGCGCAAGACCAAGAGCCTCCGCCATAATCTGCATCGTCGAAGCCGTACCGATGAAGGAACACGCGCCGCAGCTCGGGCAGGCATTGCATTTCGCCCATTCAAGCGTCTTCTCATCAATCTCTCCTCTCTGATATCTGGCGCTGTACATCCCTAACTGCTCCAGGGTAAGCATATCAGGTCCTGCGTTCATCGTCCCTCCCGGCACTACCACGGAAGGAATATCCACTCTAGAAAGCCCCATCAGATTACCGGGCATCCCCTTGTCACAGCTTGCCAGGTACACCCCCGCGTCAAAAGGTGTTGCATTGGCATGGATCTCGATCATATTCGCGATCATCTCGCGGCTTGCCAGGCTGTAATTAATCCCGTCTGTTCCCTGACTCTCCCCGTCGCAGATATCCGTACAATAGTAACGCGCGCCGTATCCTCCCGCTTCCTCGATTCCTTTGCGGACCTCTTCCACCAGAATATTCAGATGGCCGCTTCCCGGATGGCTGTCTCCATAGGTGCTTTCGATCATCACCTGGGGCTTTGACAGATCCTCAGGCCTCCATCCAGTTCCGATACGCAGCGGATCCAACTCCGGTGCAATTTTGCGCATTTCCTGACTCCTTAATTCCATAATCTTTCTTCTCCTTTCTCAAAAAGCAATACAATATTGCATCATGCAAAAAATGATATTATTAATGCTACGATAAATCCGGTTCCTCCCACAAGCGTTTCCATGATCGTCCAGGTCTTCAAAGTCGTCTTCTCATCCATTCCCACCAGAGATTTTACCAACCAGAAGCCAGAATCATTGAAGTGCGAACAAACAGTTGCCCCTCCTGCCACCGCCGCCGTTGTACAGGCAAGATATAATGGAGACAAATCCGCAATTCCCGGCATCGCAGCTATGATACCTGCCGCCATCGTCATGGCTACCGTTGAAGAACCTACACAGATCCTGACCAGTGCAGCTACAATAAATGCTACCGCCACGATCGGAAGATTAGCAGATGATACCGCATTTCCAATCAGATCCCCAAGCCCGGAATACTGGAGCATATACCGGAGCACACCGCCGCAGGCCGTTACCAGAAGAATCAATCCTGTCGGCTCTAAAGATTTGGTCATGATCTTCTCCAGTTCTTCCATATTATATCCATGCTTCAGACCTAAGATCACCATCGCCGCAATTGTTGCGATCAAAAGCGCCACAAACGGTTCTCCAAGGAAACCAAAAACCGGCGCAAACGCGCTCAATGCCGGTACGACGCCCACTACGGAATCCAGAATGATCAACACCAGAGGAATCAGGATGATCCCTACAATCGTCCAGAAGTTCGGCAGTTTCGATTCATCAAAATCCTCCTGCTGTGCCACATGCTCCGGAACCGGAATCATATACTTCGTTCCACAGATCGAACCCCATACAGGACCGGCTACGATCATAGATATAATACCACAGAAAACTCCCACCATGATCACCCATCCAAGTTCCACATTCAACATGGTCGCCACCAGAACCGGTCCCGGTGTCGGCGGGATGAACGCATGCCCTACCGCGAGTCCTGCCAGAAGCGGAATCGCATAGAACAGCGAAGACCGCCCTGTTCTCTTTGCCAGTGAAAATGCCAGCGGAATTAAGATGATCAATCCGGCGTCGAAGAAGACCGGCATGGCAATCACTAATCCTGTAATACCGAGAGCCCAGGCTGCTTTCTTATCTCCGAACCATTTTACCATACTGACTGCCAGCGTCTGCGCTCCTCCGGACGCCTCTAATATGGCGCCGAACATAGAGCCAAGGCCTACCAACAAGGCAATTCCCTTTAACGTATTACCGATACCGTCATTTACTGCTGTCACAATATCCTCAAAAGGCATTCCTGCCCCAAGACCTATTACGATCGCCCCCACTAAAATGGAGACCATTGCCTGCACCTTAAACTTAATAATTAATAAAAGTAATACCACGAGACCTACGATTGCCGCTATCACCAATCTGGTTGGATCCAATGTCACTGCTTCACCAGCCATAATTCTTACCTCCTCTTATTTGTTCGTTTTATAACATCTGACGTCTTATGTTATTGTGGTTTTATTATAATATTTCACCCATTTTCTTTCAATACATCTGATGTATATATTCTTCATTCTATCTTTTGCACAAAAAAAGAAACTTTTCAAGATATGAAAAGCTTCCGTTTTGTGCATTATATCTATTCCGTTTTTCAAGTCATTCGGAAAACGCCAAATACATCTGATGTTTACACCTGACATATGCCCATTTCAGTTCATGATTTCCTATCTCTTTCTTCAAGAAGTCTCATAATCGTCTGACGATTAAAGGTCAGATGCATCATCATAGCGCATTTTGCGCCTACAGAATCTCTTTTACATATCGCTTCCGTGATAGCTCTGTGGGTCTGCAGCGTTTCTTCTTTTAATAAGCGATGCGTCAGATTGGCAAATGTATAGACAGCCGTATTGATTACCGGAACCAAAGTCTCCACCACCTGATTCTTACTGCACCGCGCTATACAGGTATGAAATTCAATGTCCTTGCTGATATGATTATGACCGCCCTGATATAGCTGCTCCGTCTCATCACACAGACGCTTCAGCGTGACCAGCTCGCCCTCGTTTGCATTTCTGCATGCCAAGGCCGCGATCTCCGGTTCGATCATGAGCCGCACCTCAAACAGATCCAACGCCATCTTATACTTATCTTCCATCTTCCCAAATCCCAGAGGATCCTCATCCAGAGTGTTCGTGCTGATCACATAGGTCCCGGAACCTCTGCGCACTTCCAGTATTCCCCGGGATACCAGCCCTTTTACCGCTTCCCGGATCGTGCTGCGCCCCACGCCGAACCGCTCTGCAAGCTCGAATTCATTCGGGATCTTCTGCCCCGGCTCAACCGGCTCCTGCAGGATATATTTCATCAATTCATCCTCGATCTGTGCCCCCAGGGGCTTCTTGTTCTTCTTGTCAAAACTATACATTCTAATATCCCTCCGGAAGCGCTTCTTACACCGATGTCACAAGCGCCTTCACATTCCCGTATTTAAAATGCTAAGTATCCTTTCGCGTATATATTGTAACATACCCACCCCATTCTTGCATCATCAAAATAATCCAGATGACTCCTTTATATGCCTTAGTAATTGTACCTCTTCCTATACCTAAAAAACATAAAAGCGGACAATACAAGCGCCATCAATTCCGCCGCAGGCGTTGCCAGCCAGATTCCGTTCACACCTAAAATAAGCGGAAGCACGATCATCGTAATCAGCATAAACACAAACGATCTCGAAAATGCCAGGACGGCCGAAACTACTCCGTTGGATAATGCGGTAAACATCCCACTGGCAAAAATATTAAACCCAATAAACAAAAGCGCAACGGTACAGATCCTGTTTCCGGTCACTGCCAGATCATACACCGGATTGTCCGGACGGGCAAAGACGGACACCAGCGGCCTTGTCAGAAAGAAGGATGCAGCAACCGTCACAAGGGAAATCACGGAGATCACCCTCATGCTGACCGCAACCAGCTTTTTCAATTTGCTGTGATTCTGTTCTCCATAATAATAGCTGAGCATAGGGGCAACGCCGTAAGAATACCCTGTATACAGGGAACTGGCAAACATCAGCACATACATAATAATGGTTACGGCAGCGACCCCGTCTTCACCCACATAATGCAGCATCGTCCAGTTGAACATCATCGTAATGATCCCTGTAACGAGCGCGGTCGCCATCTCCGAGCATCCGTTTGAAGACGCATTTACAAGAACCTTAAACCGGAATACCGGTTTCCTGAAATGCAGAAGACTTTTTCTCTGACTGAAAACAAACAGCCCCACAATCGCCGTTACGGAATAACCAAGTCCCGTCGCGATCGCCGCCCCACTGATCCCCATGCCGAACCCGGCGATAAACACATAATCAAGCGCCATGTTCAAGACACCGCCCGTTACAGAGCAGATCAGAGAAAGAGTTGCCTTTTCGCTGGCGATCATGTAAAGCGTGAAATTATTCATCAGGAGAATCGGCACGGTAAACACCAGATACCGGCTTAAATATTCCACACAGTACCCTTCCACATCTGCGGAAAGATTCATACCGGCAAAAATATGGTTCATTGCCAGATACCCCGCCGCACACATAACGATCCCTACCATGACATTCACTAGGATCAGAAAAGTAAAATCCTCCTTCGCTTCCCCGCATTTTTGTTCCCCCATCTTTTTCATAATGACTGCGCTGCCTCCGGTGGCGAGCATGGTAGAGACAGCCGTGACAAGCTGGATGATAGGCGCCGTCAGATTTATAGCCGAAAGCGCGTCCGTGCCGATCAGGTTCGACACGAACAGTCCGTCAACCATCGTGTAAAAAGACATGAATACCGTCATTGCAATCGTCGGCACGGCAAAATTCAGGATATTTTTCAGTGTTACAGGCTTTTCGTATACATTTAAGCTTTCCATAAATTTATCCTCCGTTCACATTGTATTTGTTTCCTCTGTATGCTATCATATACCGTACAGTAACTGTTCGGTCAATACAATATTGAAAGGTTTCTATGAATAAAAAAGACAAGCTTCTCACAATCGGCCAGTTTGCAGCCATGCACGGAATTAACAAGAAGACTCTCATGTGGTACGATGAGATCGGGCTGTTCAAACCGGCTGTCATCAACCCTGAAAACGGATATCGCTGCTATAATTACCATCAAAGTCCTGCCCTTGAAACCATCCTGCTGCTGCGGGAACTGGATGTCTCCATCAATGAAATACAGGATTTCATGAAAAACCGGTCCGCCGGCAGCTTAAAATGTCTTCTGGAAAAAAAGACAGCAGACCTTGATATGCAGATTGCCCACCTGCAGGCAGTGCGGACTACTTTATGTGCACATCACCAGAATATGGACACCCTGCTGAACATGGACATATCCGAGATCAGCATCATCGAAAAGGAGGAACACTGTCTGGTCACGGTAGACGTAGACCGGAATACCTCCTTTGAACAGGAAGTAGAGCTGATCACTGCCGAAACCGAGAAGTTCCGGCTTGGCCGCCTCCACAAAGCCTCCTATGGTTCCATGATCTCCGTTTCCGACCTGCAGAACGGCAGCTTTGACAATTACTCCAGGCTCTTTATCGAGATCCCCTTTCTCCCCTGCCAGGCCGGGCTGCATATCATGCCAAAGGGAAGATACCTGAGAGCTTTCCATAAAGGGGAGTGGAGCGGCATTCCGAAACGATACCAGGAAATCCTTGACTATGCCAGGGAACATAATCTGACCCTCTATGGATTTTCCTATGAAATGGGCATCAATGAAAATGTCATTGACCGGATCGAAGATTATATTGTACAGATTGAAATACCTGTTAGCGGATAAGCAGTAAGCTTTGACAAGACATATTATATTTCCGCTTTTCCCGCAGCCGCAGAATCAAAAAAGAAAAGGCATCTGACGGTATCCAATATCGCCAAATGCCTATATCTCATAAGT
>CANODD010000076.1 GCA_947564705.1 uncultured Dorea sp.
TTGTGTGGTCCATACATCTTTTGAACAGTTTGGATAGACCGGCTTTAATGCAAAACGATCAGTATCTTTTGCTCCATTTAGTGCTGGATAAAATACTATTCTTGAAGAATATCCTCCTCTTTAAGCTCAATATTCGTCACATCCACCAAAATTCCAGGCATGGACTCATGTGTGTTTCCGCTATATGTGATTTTTACTATATCATCTTTTTGAAAATTTTCTATACACTCTAAATTTTCAGTACCTGCTTCGTATATTCTATTATTACCCACCAATTCCACTATCAAATAATTTTCATATACCTCTAGTACTCTTCCTTCTATTTTAGGTAATATCAAAGGATGATCTTCTTCATTTGTTATTTCTGGTGAATCTTTTTTCGTGCTAAAAATAGAGCCACAGAAAATTGCCACAAATAGTAATATTACCAAAAAACAAGACGAAATTTTTGCCTTCATATGCTTTACCTCCAAATTAATGCTTACCTCCTTTCTTCCCATGACAAATTAACTACAAAAATCCTCTGTTCCTTGATTAGATGGATTCAGAAACTGTAATTCACTTTTCAGCCTATGTTAAAAATGATAATGGATTTTCCAGCTTTTCGCAATAGATATCTATACTGCATCCATATTTCTGTTAAAACTGAATCTTGCAAAACATATTCAGATAACGTACAATAAGGAAAGTAAATTCAGAGACAGGAGGCATCCTTATGGACATGGTTCAGACCGAGAAGTTGGTATTCGAATATGAGAAACGGGATGAAGAGGGCAATGTAATCGGTTCGTCGCGTGCCATTGATCAGGTGGATATTGATGTGAAGGAAGGTCAGTTTATTGCGATTCTGGGACATAATGGTTCCGGGAAGTCTACGTTTGCCAAGCATATCAATGCGATTCTTGTGCCGACGGAGGGGACAATGTGGGTGAATGGACGGAACACCGGCGACCCGGATGAACTATGGAATGTGCGCCAGTCTGCAGGGATGGTATTCCAGAATCCGGATAATCAGATCATTGGAACAGTGGTGGAAGAGGATGTGGGATTCGGTCCGGAGAACTTAGGAGTTCCCACGGAGGAGATCTGGAGGCGGGTTGAAGACAGCCTGAAAGCAGTGGGAATGATAGAGTACCGCCATCATTCACCGAATAAATTATCCGGCGGGCAGAAGCAGCGGGTGGCGATCGCGGGCGTCGTGGCGATGGAACCGAAGTGTATCGTGTTGGACGAGCCGACGGCGATGCTTGACCCGGTAGGACGCAAAGAGGTGCTGAAGACGGTTCAGAAGCTAAGAGAGCAGAAGAAGGTGACCGTGATCCTGATTACACATTATATGGAAGAAGTCGTGGACGCCGATAAGATATATGTGATGGATCATGGGCGTGTGGTGATGGAGGGAACTCCCAGAGAGGTATTTTCAAGGGTAGACGAATTAAAGTCTTATCGTCTGGACGTTCCCCAGGCGACGCTTCTGGCGGATGAACTTCGGAAACGCGGGCTTAAGATTCCTGAGGGGATATTGAAAAAAGAAGAGTTGGTGAATGCGCTATGTCAATAAAACTAGAACATTTGAACTATATATACAGTCAGGGGACGGCTTATGAGAAGAGAGCGCTGAATGACGTCTGCCTGGAAATTCCGCACGGGGAATTTGTGGGAATTATCGGACATACAGGCTCCGGGAAATCTACGCTGATCCAGCATCTGAACGGGCTGCTCCGTGCTTCCAGCGGAGAACTGTATTATAACGGCGAGAATATTTACCGGGAAGGGTATGACATGCGTAAGCTGAGGAACGAAGTCGGTCTGGTGTTTCAGTATCCGGAGCATCAACTGTTCGAGATTGATGTCCTGACGGACGTGTGTTTCGGCCCGAAGAATCAGGGACTTTCCCCGGAAGAGAGCAGGGAACGGGCGTTGGAAGCGCTGCGCCTGGTAGGTCTTAAGGAAAAATATTACCAGAGTTCGCCCTTTGAGCTCTCCGGCGGACAGAAGCGCAGGACTGCGATCGCGGGCGTCCTGGCGATGCGTCCGAAGGTTCTGGTGCTTGATGAACCTACGGCGGGCCTGGACCCCAAAGGAAGGGACGATATCTTGGATCAGATTGCGTATCTTCACGAAAAGAGTGATATGACAGTCATCCTGGTATCTCATAGTATGGAGGATATTGCAAGGTATGCCGACCGTCTGATCGTGATGAACAAAGGGGCGGTCATGTATAACGACGAACCGAAGAAGGTGTTTGAACATTATCGGGAGCTGGAGGAAGTAGGGCTTGCCGCTCCGCAGGTTACTTATATTATGCATGACCTTGTAAAAAGAGGGATGTCTGTCAGGACGGATGTGACTACGGTGGCAGAAGCGGCAGATGAGATTATGCGTACGCTAGTACATCATTGCACTAATTCTTGAGTAATCAGTACTCGCTATCCGCGCCATCTGCACGTCTGCTAACCTAGATGTAACCCAACAGGGCTATCCGGAAGATGATTCTGAGATCGGGCGGCAGGGAAACAGGCGGCCGGCAAATAAGCTGTCATTCAGGATAGAGTGAAGATAGATTTGGAGAAGAAAAAATGATACGTGATATAACCATAGGACAATATTATCCGGCGAAAAGTATGATCCACAGACTCGACCCAAGGGTGAAACTCGTGTGTACGCTTTTGTACCTGGTTTCATTATTTATGTTCAGAAGTATATCGGGATACCTGATCGCGACATTGTTTCTGGCAGCGGTGATACGGATATCACGGGTTCCGTTTTCTTTTATTGTAAGAGGGCTTAAGCCCATCGTTATGTTGTTGATGATTACGGTGTTATTTAATTTGTTTCTGACAAGGAACGGAGAGGTTCTGTTTCATGCGTGGATTTTTACCGTCACAGAGGGCGGTCTGGTAACGGCTGTCTATATGGCGGTTCGGCTTATCTATCTGATTATCGGATCATCGCTTATGACGTTTACGACGACGCCGAATGAACTGACAGATGGGATAGAAGCGCTTCTGCATCCTTTGAATAAGATACATGTGCCGGTGCACGAAGTGGCGATGATGATGTCCATTGCCCTTCGTTTTATCCCGATTCTTCTGGAGGAGACGGACAAGATCATGAAGGCGCAGATCGCAAGAGGCGCGGATTTTGAGAGCGGCAATATTATACAGAGGGCGAAGAGCATGATTCCGCTTCTCGTGCCTCTGTTCGTGTCCGCGTTCCGCCGTGCGAATGATCTGGCGATGGCAATGGAAGCCAGATGTTACAGGGGGGGAGAAGGGCGGACGAAGATGAAGCCGCTGCGTTATAAGTACAGGGACTACGCAGCGTATATTGTCATGATCGCATATGTGGTTTTGGTGGTGGCGGTCGGAAGGATGCTGCCCTTGCATGTGTGGATCTTTTAAGGAACTGTAAAGAAATAAGAGTGTTAAGTTGTTGCTTTGCAGTCCCTAAAGGGAGGTAGATGATGAGGCGGATTAGATTGACGGTTGCCTATGACGGAACGAATTACTGCGGATGGCAGATTCAGCCCAACGGCATTACCATCGAAGAGGTTCTGAATGGGAGATTAAAGAAGCTGACCGGGGAGGATATTCATATTATCGGGGCGAGCCGTACGGATTCTGGCGTTCACGCCCTGGGAAATGTGGCTGTGTTCGATACGGAGTCGCCGATTCCGCCTGAGAGGATGGCGTATGCGCTGAATCAGAAACTACCGGAGGATATCGTGATTGTCAGGTCGGAGGAAGTGCCTGGAAACTGGCATCCCCGCTATCAGAAGCAGGTGAGGAAGACGTATGAATACCATATCTATAATGCCAGGGTTTTGAATCCGCTCAAGCGCAGATACAGCGCTTTCGTGTCATTTCCGATGGATGTGGAAAAGATGAGGCAGGGAGCGGCTTATCTGACGGGAGAGCATGATTTTGTCAGCTTCTGCAATATCCGTACGAATGTGGAGGACACGGTCCGCAGGATAGACGGGATAGAGATTGAAGAGTCCGGCGGGACTTCTGTATCCGGCAGGGATATCGTGATTCGGGTGACAGGAAACGGATTCTTATATAATATGGTGCGGATTATCGCAGGAACATTGATCCGCGTGGGGCGTGGTTTCTATACGCCGGAGAAGGTAAAGGAGATATTAGAGGCGAAGGAGAGGACGGAAGCGGGAGTGACGGCGCCGCCCCAAGGATTGACGCTGGTAGGGATTGAGTATTGACGCTTGTATTAAAGATGATTAAAGCTGAAAATGAAAATGTCATAGAAAATGTCATAGAAAATGTCATAGAAATTTCGGAGAAAGGCTGTTGAGAATTCGATACTTTATGGCAAATCATAAGATAATCGGCAGAGAGGCGCTGAGATTGAAAAAAGAAAGTAAGGTGGAATGAGAAATGGAAGACAGAAGCAAGATTTATTTTGATAATGGGAGTACATCCTGGCCGAAAGCGCCGAATGTCGCAGAGGCAATGGCCGGACTGCTGGCAAACGGCGCTTTTAATATTAACAGAGGGAACTATGAAGGGGCATATGAGGTAGAGGGGATTGTGTTGGATACCCGGGACCAGTTGGCGGACCTGTTTCACGCGGAGGATTCCAGAAGTGTGATCTTTACTCCGGGGATCACATATTCTTTGAACTATTTTATCAAAGGCTTCCTGCGGTCCGGGGATCATGTTCTGATATCGGGGATGGAGCATAACGGCGTCATGCGTCCGTTAAAGCAGATGGAAGCTAATGGTGTGACGTATGACGTAGTGAAAACAGAGGAAGACGGAAGCCTTGAGCCTGAGTCTGTAGAGAAGGGAATCCGAAGCAATACCAGGGCAGTTATTATGCTCCATGCTTCTAATGTCTGCGGAACGGTCATTCCGATTCGGGAGATAGGGGAGATCTGTAAGAGGCGTCATCTGTTCTTTGCCGTAGATACGGCGCAGAGCGCGGGGACGATTCCGGTTGATATGAAGGAGTGCGGGATTGATTTTCTCGCGTTTACCGGGCATAAAGGTCTCCTCGGGCCTCAGGGAATCGGAGGTTTTCTGATCTCCAAAGAATTGGATGAATGTATGAAGCCATTTATTGCGGGCGGGACCGGAAGCCAGTCAGATTCCTATGATATGCCGGAGACGCTTCCGGACAAGTATGAGAGCGGGACGTTGAACCTTCCTGGAATCATCGGTCTTCATGCTGCCTTAACTTACATAGAAGAGACAGGACTTGAATCAATTCACGGAAGGAAGATGGAATTGACACGATATTTCCTGGAACGGGTGTCGGAGCTTCCGGATATCCGTATTGTGGGTAAAAAAGGGCTGGAAGATCGGGTGGCGGTGGTTTCCCTGGATTTTCTGAAAACCGATAATGCAATGGCGGCTTTTGAATTGGAACGGCAGTATGGCGTCATGACGAGGGTCGGTCTTCATTGCGCGCCGCTGGCGCATCAGACTTTGCATACATGGCCGCGTGGTACGGTTCGTTTTGCATTCAGTGCAAAGAATACGAAGGAAGAGATCGACCGGTGTGTGGAAGGGGTCCGGGCCATACTTTCTGCATAATAATTTGCCAGCCATCTGCTTTTCATGTTGCTCGATCATGGCAGGTCGTAAATAAGCAGTAATGAATGAGAACGGGAATGCAGGCGGGGAATCAGCGCTTGATATCCGTGACGTCTGTATTATGCCCGAGTTATAGATAATAGCAATAAGAAGTCATAAATTATCAGAAAAAACGATGAATATTTGAAGGAGAATCAGTTGCCTGAAAAGAATAAAAGTGTTACGGTTGTTTTAGATGAAATATTGGGAATTGTAATGATATTTTCAGACAGTTTCCAGGCGATAACAAAAGATATAAGGAGGATATAATTATGGCTGATTATCGCAAGATGTGGGAAGAATTGGGGATGGATCTTGAGACGCATGACCAACTGTGTGCGGTGCTCCCGCAGGCATTCGGGGATGTATTTCTGTCGCAGAAGAACCGTCCGGAGGGCATGGACTATTATAATATGGTAGTAGCGGATATCCACGGTATCCGTCCGGCAGAATTGATTGAACATCAGAAGAAGGGCGGCAAGGTATTCGGAACATTCTGTGTCTATGTACCGGATGAGATTGTGTTCGCGGCGGATGCGATTGCGACAGGCTTATGCGGCGGCTCCCAGTTCTGGGTTCCGGGCGGTGAGAAGGTACTTCCGACGAATACCTGTCCGTTGATCAAGGCTTCCGTGGGCGCAAGGCTGGACCGTACCTGTCCTTTCTTCCGCATTGCCGATATGTATGTGGGAGAGACCACCTGCGACGGTAAGAAGAAAGCATGGGAGATCTTGGGCGAGGATGTGGCGGTACATATCATGAATCTGCCGCAGATGAAGCGTGCGAAGGATATCAAGGCGTGGGCAGAGGAGATCGAGGCGTTCAAGAAGGTTGTAGAGGAATTTACGGGAAATGAGATTACTGCAGAGAAGTTGGCTGAGAGTATCAAATTGATCAATGAAAAACGGAAAGCACTGAAGAGATTGTATGATCTTCGTAAGAATGAGAATCTTCCGATCAGCGGATGCGACGCTTTGGTGATCTCACAGATCGCTTTCTATGACGATCCGGGAAGATTTACCAAGATGACAAATGCGTTGTGTGACGAACTTGACCAGCGTGTGAAGGATCAAGTCAGTGTGGTGCCTGCAGGAACCAAACGCATCCTGCTTACCGGGACGCCGCTTGCGATACCGAACTGGAAGCTTCATAACATCGTTGAGACCAGCGGCGGAGCGGTTGTCTGCGAAGAGATGTGTACAGGCACGCGTTATTTCGAGAACCTGGTGGATGAGACGAAGACGGAAGTACCGGATCAGATTCAGGCTCTGGCGGAAAGATATATGAATATCAATTGTGCATGCTTCACTCCGAATACCGGAAGGATCGATGATGTCCTGCGTCTTGCGAAGGAATATAAGGTTGACGGAATCATTGATGTGAACCTGAAGTTCTGTAACCTGTATGATACGGAAGGTTATCTGGTGGAGAGAGCCCTTAAGGAGGCAGGAATTCCGGTACTTGGAATCGAGACCGATTATACGGACAGCGACGCACAGCAGCTTCGTACAAGAGTCAGCGCATTTATCGAGATGCTGAATAATTAAAGATATTTAAGTAACGCAGTGATGTATCAGATACAAAGGATGTGAGGAAGTGCCGGAGATACAGCATTATGTGCTGTTCCCCAATCATGATAATGCGATGCGGCTGCACAGAGAATTGAAGAAGCTCGGGGTAAGGGCGACAATCGCCCCTACCCCGAGAGCGGCAAGCACATGCTGCGGAGTCTCCCTGTTGATACAGGAGGAAGATGTCATTAAGGTTGAAGTCTGTGTGAAGGAGCAGGGGATAGATATCCTGAAGATCGCAGAGATTGAGAAGGATGTGAATCCGAGAAGGGACAGATACTGTTAAATATTGAGAAGGATGTGAATCCGAGAAGGGACAGATATTGTTAAGTGGAGTAGAGTGATATGGATTATGTAGGAATTGATATTGGTTCAACGGCGTCCAAGGTAGTGGCAAGGGGAAAGAAGGAGATTGAGTTCGTCCTTCCGACAGGCTGGAGCAGCAAAGAGACGACTCAGATAATTAAAGAAAGGCTGCTGGAAGACGGCGTCGACGTCCTGGCAGAGGATACGAAAGTAGTGGCGACCGGATATGGCCGGGTGGCGGTGGATTTCGCGGACTATGTGATTACGGAGATTACCTGCCATGCGCGGGGCGGAAGAGAGATGGCGGGAGAGAATTGCTCTATCATAGACGTAGGAGGACAGGATACGAAGGTGATCCTGGTAGAAGACGGTATGGTGCAGGATTTTCTCATGAATGATAAATGTTCTGCCGGGACAGGTAAGTTTCTTGAAATTATGGCGAACCGGCTGGGAGTTACTTTGCAGGAATTGTTCGATATGGCGGACGCAGGGACTGTTCTCCCGATCAGTTCACTGTGTACGGTATTCGCAGAGTCCGAGGTGATTAACTATATCGGGGAAGGCAGAAAGCGTGAGGATATTGCGGCGGGAGTCGTGGACTCTGTTGCGGCAAAAGTTGCGCAGTTGAGTCAGAAAAAGGTTTTGTCCGGACGGGTCATTCTGACAGGAGGCTTAAGCGGCAGCAAATATTTTACAAAGATATTATCAGATAAAGTCGGACGGGAGGTAGAATCCACCGAGGGGGGAAGATATGCGGGCGCGTTAGGAGCTTCGCTGCTTGCAGAAGAGAAGTCAAGATAGGTTGGCTTCTTTTTTTGTGATAAAATTAACGATACAAAACAATTTATAAGCGCGCTTATATTGATAAAAGAATATATTTTAAGGAAAAATGATAAATTTAATAGAGTAACAAAAAATATGCTTAAAACGTGCTAAAAAAGAGTAAAAAATCTGAAAAAAACTATATACAATAAAATTTTTTGTGATAATATATTGTTAACAAGTTTTTTACAGGAGGATATGGTATGGAAATGTTTTTGAATGTGGTTCCTGTGTTGGGGATTATCGCACTCATCTTTGCAGGCGTTCTGGCGGCAAGAGTGAATAAGCAGAGTGCAGGAACCGAAAGAATGCGGGAGATCGCGTCGTCGATCAGCGAGGGGGCCCAGGCATTCCTTACGGCAGAGTATAAAATATTGGTATTCTTTGTGCTGATTTTATTCCTGCTGATCGGATTTGGAATCGGCAACTGGGTGACGGCAGTCTGCTTCGTAGTGGGGGCGGTATTTTCTACGCTGGCAGGTTACTTTGGTATGACTGTGGCGACGAAAGCGAATGTAAGGACTGCGAACGCAGCGAAGGAAAATGGTATGAATAAAGCTCTGTCCATCGCATTTTCAGGCGGAGCGGTTATGGGGATGTGCGTAGCCGGCCTTGGAGTCCTGGGTGTGAGCACGATCTACCTGATCACCGGAAATGTGGACGTTCTATCAGGATTCAGTCTTGGAGCATCTTCGATTGCTCTGTTTGCCCGTGTAGGAGGGGGTATCTATACGAAGGCGGCGGATGTCGGCGCGGATCTGGTAGGAAAGGTTGAGGCGGGGATTCCGGAGGATGATCCGAGAAATCCGGCTGTTATCGCGGATAATGTAGGCGATAACGTGGGTGACGTGGCCGGAATGGGGGCGGATCTGTTTGAGTCATATGTCGGCGCTCTGATCTCGGCTTTGACGCTTGGAATTGTATATTATAAGATAGAGGGAGCCGTCTATCCGCTTATGATTGCCGGACTTGGACTGATCGCGTCCATCCTTGGAACTTTCTTTGTAAAGGGCGACGAGAATGCGAATCCGCATAAGGCGCTTAAGATGGGCTCTTATGTGGCAAGCGCGCTGGTATTGGTCGCGGCGTTTGTACTCAGTCAGTATCTTTTTGGTAATATGAACGCGGCGATCGCGATCATAGCAGGGCTGATCGTCGGACTGCTGATCGGTATTATCACAGAGGTCTATACATCCGGAGATTATAAGTCGGTCAAGGAGATTGCAGAACAGTCGGAAACCGGTCCGGCGACTACGATCATCAGTGGTCTTGCGGTGGGTATGAAGTCTACCGGGATTCCGATTCTTCTGATTTGTGTGGGAATCTTTGTGGCATATCAGTTCTGCGGACTCTATGGAATCGCATTGGCGGCGGTAGGCATGCTTTCCACGACGGCGATCACGGTAGCGGTAGACGCATATGGTCCGATTGCAGATAATGCAGGAGGAATAGCGGAGATGTCAGGATTAGATTCCGGCGTCCGTAAGATTACGGATAAGCTGGATGCGGTGGGCAATACGACGGCGGCGATGGGGAAAGGATTTGCCATAGGCTCCGCAGCGTTGACGGCTCTGGCATTGTTCGTCTCTTATGCGGAAGCAGTTAAGCTTAAGAACATAGATCTGCTGGACAGTCGTGTAATTATCGGCTTATTCATCGGCGGTATGCTGCCATTTTTGTTCTCGGCTATGACGATGCAGTCCGTATCGAAAGCGGCATATAAGATGATAGAAGAAGTAAGGCGGCAGTTCCGTGAGAAACCGGGGATCATGAAAGGGACGGAGAAGCCGGATTATAAGTCATGCGTGGCGATCTCGACGACGGCGGCATTGAAAGAGATGCTGGTGCCTGGTATTATGGCAGTCTTATCGCCTCTGGCAGTAGGATTGCTGCTTGGTCCTTCATCCTTAGGCGGCCTGCTGGCGGGCGCGCTGGTAACGGGAGTTATGATGGCGATCTTCATGTCTAACTCAGGCGGCGCATGGGATAATGCAAAAAAATATATTGAAGACGGAACGCACGGCGGCAAGGGCAGCGAGGCACATAAGGCGGCCGTCGTAGGCGATACGGTGGGGGATCCGTTCAAAGATACGTCAGGACCGTCGATCAACATCCTGATCAAGCTCATGACCATCGTGTCATTGGTGTTTGCACCGCTGTTTCTGGCAGTCGGCGGATTACTGTAATCTCATTCCTTTAAATAACTATGGTCTGCAGAGATCATCTTGATACACACAATAGGACATGAAATGTAGATAGAAACACTGAAACACGTGAAAAATGAGAAAAAC
>CANODD010000077.1 GCA_947564705.1 uncultured Dorea sp.
GGCCGTATACGGTGGTAGATTTCCACTATGCAGGCGGTGTTAAGAATGTTATGAAGATGCTTGAAAGTAAGCTTCATACAGATGCGCCGACTATGTATGGGAATACCTGGAAGGACATCTTAGAAAACGTAACCCCGAAGGAGAATGAGGTGATCCATTCCCTGGAGAATCCGGTCGCGAAGGAACCGGGACTTAAGATCTTAAGGGGCAATATTTCTCCGGAAGGGGCTATCGTCCGGCCGACGGCTGTATTTGAAGAAGTAAAGTATATCAAAGGCGCGGCGAAGGTATTCGAAGGGGATCAGCCTGCCTATGAAGCGATCATGGCGGGAGATATCGTCCCGGGGGATATTATTGTAATCCGTTATGAGGGATGCAAGGGGGCTCCGGGTATGAAGGAGCTTATGCTTAGTATTGACGCGCTGATCGGCCTGGGGCTTCATAAAAGTGTGGGACTTATCACGGACGCCAGATTTTCCGGATTCAATTACGGCGCTATCGTAGGGCATGTATCGCCGGAGGCTTATGACGGCGGGGTGATCGCCCTCATTGAAAACGGCGATATGATAGAGATGGATATCACGAAGGAATATGTGAACCTGCTGGTATCCGAGGAAGAACTTGAGGCAAGAAGGAAGAGATGGGTGTGTCCGCCGTTAAAGCAGCAGAAGGGCGTGCTTAATATCTATGCGCAGATGTGCCGTCCGGCAGAGCAGGGCGGAGCCATGCAGCCGTGGAAACTGGATGCAAAGTACAGAAATGCATAGCTGAAATCAGTTCATTATAACCGAGTAAAATAAATAACGGATAAAGAAAATATGGATAAAAAAATTCCACCTGTGCGGTTGAAATATTGTTTAAGGGACGGAAGTTTTAAGATGCCCTTCCTAACGCAGACTGGGCAACACTCCGGTGAACTAACCGCTAACTCCGACTAAGGAGTTCAGGAATGCCTTCACTCCTAAGTCTTCGTAAGCGGTGGATTTCACCTCCGTTAAGAACGCCCTCGAATGTCTGCTTTTAGGAAGGGCATCTTAAAACTTCCTGTACACTGGAAAAAGATTTTCAACCGCACAGGTGGAAAAATTTTGGATATAAATTGTAGAAAGGATTTTTACCATACATGAATGCATCGGATATATTAAAGAAATATTTCGGATATGATTCATTCAGGACCGGGCAGGAGGAGATCATCCAATCCATTCTGTCCGGAAGGGACGCGCTGGCGATTATGCCCACGGGCGCCGGCAAATCTCTGTGCTACCAGATCCCGGCGTTACTGCTTCCGGGAATCACCCTCGTCATTTCGCCGCTGATCTCATTGATGCAGGATCAGGTGAAAGCGCTGAATGAAGCGGGGGTCCATGCCGCGTATATCAATTCTTCCCTGACAGAGGTTCAGATTGCGAAAGCGCTTGATCTGGCGGCAGGGGGGATGTATAAGATTATCTATGTGGCTCCGGAGAGGCTGGAGAGCGGCAGATTCATGGAATTCGCGCATAGCAGCGAGATATCGATGGTTACGGTGGATGAGGCTCACTGTATCTCTCAGTGGGGGCAGGATTTCCGGCCAAGTTATCTGAAGATCGTCGGATTCATCGAGAATCTTCAGAGCAGACCGGTTGTGAGCGCCTTTACCGCGACCGCCACGAAGGAAGTAAAGACGGATATAGAATGTATCCTGAAGCTTTCCGGTCCGAAGGTGGTGGTCACAGGATTCGACAGAAAGAATCTGTATTACAGAGTGGAGCATGCCGCAGGAAAGAAGAAGGACGCTTTCGTAACCGATTATATCAGGAAGCATCCGGAGGAGAGCGGTATCATCTATTGTGCCACGAGGAAGAATGTAGATACCCTGTACGAAGAACTCTTCAAACAGGGAGTCCCTGTGACTGCTTATCATGCGGGGATCGACAACAATACACGGAAGAAGAATCAGGAAGACTTTATCTACGACAGGGCGCAGGTGGTAGTGGCGACGAATGCTTTCGGTATGGGAATCGACAAATCTAATGTCAGATATGTGATTCATTACAATATGCCCCAGAGCATGGAGAATTATTATCAGGAGGCGGGACGCGCGGGGCGTGACGGAGAAGATTCGCAATGTATCCTTCTATTCTCCCCTCAGGATGTAATTATCGATAAGTTTCTCCTTGATAATAAGAGTTTTGAGGAAATGGACGGCGAGGATATCGAACTTGTCAGGCAGAGAGATATGCACCGGCTTCAGGTTATGGAAGGGTATTGTAAGACGACGGGGTGTCTTCGGAATTACATACTGGAATATTTTGGAGAGAAGGTAAATGTGCCGTGTGATAATTGCGGCAACTGCCACCGTGATTACTCGGAGATTGATATGACGACGGCGGCGAAGTGGGTCGTCAACTGTATCGCGGAGACCAGGGGCAGATATGGCCGGAATATCGTTGCGGGAGCCCTGGCGGGAGCAAACCGCGCCAGATTAAGGGAAGTGGGCGCTGCTTCTTATAAATCTTACGGAGTGTTGGCGGATATCGGGGAAAAAGATATTCAGATATTGATCGACCAGATGTTAAGAGAAGGGTATATTGTCCAGACCAACGGGGAATATCCGGTTCTTCAGATGGGAGATATCAGTGCGCTGAGAGATGATGCGACCCGTGTTATGATCCGGAAGTTTGAAGAGAAGGACATGCCTTCGGCGAATCGCAGAAAGAGGGAGCGCAGCACGGATACGCTTACCAGCGCAGGTTATAAGCTGTTCGAGGAGCTTCGCGGGCTTCGGACAACCATTGCGAAAGAAGAGGGGATGCCGCCGTATATTATTTTTAATGATAAGACGCTGATCGACATGTGCGCCAAAGTTCCGGAAGACAAGCAGGGAATGCTTGCGGTGTCGGGAGTCGGGGAGAATAAGTACCGGAAGTATGGTCAGAGATTCCTCGATGTGATTGCAGAATTTAAGAGAGCGAATCCGAACGCCGTGGTCAGTATGGCAGTTGAAGACGAAGAGATTCCGGGAACCTTCGGCGCCATACAGAATCAGCAAAGAAGCACGAGAAAGGAAGCGTTCTGTCTCAGTACGGAGGATGCAGAGAAGTTCGAATACGCAGAAGAGTGTTACATCAGCGAGATCAGAGACAGGCTGAATGCCGTCTGCAGCGTCGACTGCGTGAAGAAAGCCGCGACAACGGACATATGGGAATATCTTGTGTCGGAGGGATTGGTGTCGGAAGAGGAGACTGATGAGGGATTCGTTAAATCAGTGACGGAACAAGGCGCCGGGATGGGGATAAAGGCTGAGGACAAGGTCAGCCAGAAAGGATATACGTATCAGATCCTGATATATCCGGAGGCAGTGCAGAAGAGAGTGGTCGAGTATTTCACCGGACCGAGGGCGGTATGCAGCAAGGATGACGGCATTAAGAGGCAGGCGAACAAGGGGCTGCGTTGGACAGAGGAGGAGGACGCAAGGGTGATAGAGGAATTTAAAGCGGGTATGAAGATGTCCGAGATAGCCCAAAGGCATGGCCGTACAAACGGCGCGATCAGGAGCCGGCTTCAGATGCACGGATTGGTTAAGGTATGAAATTATAGGCAATTATAGGCAATTTTCATACAGATATTGACAAGGAACGTAAAGACGAGTATATTTATATGTGAAAATATATAATTTAATAATGCAGACTTTCTCTTATTCAGAGCAGTGGAGATACAAAGGATCTGTGAAGCTGCGGCAACCCCCGGTGTGGGAAGGTGCCAACCTGAGCGAGTAATCGAACAATAAGAGGATTGGTTTATGAGATATAAAGCAGTCCGCTTAGTGTGGTCTGCTTTTATTTTCTGCAGGCAGCGGGCCGGACGGACATCCCTGCGGCAGAGCGCCTGACGATTGAAGAAAAGGAGTAGAAGATTATGGAAAGACATTTATTCACATCAGAATCAGTTACAGAAGGTCATCCGGATAAGATGTGCGACCAGATCTCGGACGCAATCCTGGACGCGCTGATGGAGCAGGACCCAATGAGCCGTGTCGCGTGCGAGACGAGTACGACGACCGGTCTCGTACTTGTTATGGGAGAGATCACCACGAAAGCGTACGTAGATATCCAGAAGATCGTCAGGGATACGATTCTGGAGATCGGTTATGACCGCGGGAAATATGGATTTGACGCGGAGACCTGCGCCGTACTTACGGCGATCGACGAACAGTCCGGAGATATCGCCATGGGTGTAGATAAGGCGTTGGAAGCTAAGAACCAGGAGATGTCGGAGGAAGAGATCGAAGCCATCGGCGCCGGGGATCAGGGGATGATGTTCGGATATGCGTCGGATGAGACGCCGGAACTGATGCCGTACCCAATCGCACTGGCGCATAAGCTTTCCAGGAGACTGGCAGAGGTGCGTAAAGACGGCACGCTGACTTATCTAAGGCCGGACGGCAAATCCCAGGTAACGGTTGAATACAATGAGGAGGGGATTCCGGTACGTCTGGACGCGGTGGTGCTTTCTACCCAGCATGATCCGGAGGTCACTCAGGAGCAGATCCATGAGGATATCAAGAAGTATGTATTCGACGCTGTGATTCCGGCGGATATGGTGGATGATAAGACGAAGTTCTTTATCAACCCCACGGGACGCTTTGTCATCGGAGGCCCCCACGGAGACAGCGGCCTTACCGGACGTAAGATTATCGTAGATACCTACGGCGGCATGGCGCGTCACGGCGGCGGCGCGTTCTCGGGAAAGGATTGTACGAAGGTAGACCGTTCCGCGGCTTATGCGGCGCGTTATGTCGCGAAGAATATCGTGGCGGCAGGACTTGCGAAGAAATGCGAGATCCAACTGTCTTACGCAATCGGTGTTGCTCACCCTACTTCCATTATGGTGGATACTTTCGGAACCGGCAAGATCAGCAACGAGAAGCTGGTAGATATGATCCGCGAGAATTTCGATCTTCGTCCGGCAGGTATTATCAAGATGCTTGATTTAAGAAGACCGATTTATAAGCAGACGGCGGCATACGGGCATTTCGGACGTACGGATCTGGATCTGCCGTGGGAGAAGACGGATAAGGCGGAAGTTCTGAAGAAATATCTGTAGGGAAATATATCTGACTTATAATAATTTTTTTATAAAAATTTTATAATAGTTTATGGACGCTTTGCTGTGAAGCGTCCTTTTTCGTGCTATACTTTTTATAGTTTGGTCTGTTTGTCGGAGATATAGATATTCAGCAGATTGGGGAATGAATTTTCAGACAGTCTGCCGGGGGAGGCATGGAGATGAAGTTAAAGACGCGGCTGATCATAGCTTTTCTGACCGTTATCTTAATCCCGATTCTTTTGACGGTCATGCTGGCATGTCTGTTCGGAAAATATCAGATAAGCGCGATAGAGAAGACCTATGAGATCAGCGGGATGACGACGGAGAGCCTGGCAAACTCGGTGGCGGTATTGTCAAGGCTTACGGAGAAAGCGTATGATGAACTCGACCAGATGGTGTCGGAAAATCCGGGGAAGATGGAGGATGTGACTTTTCTGGAGGATTTTAATCAGAAGCTCAGGAATAAGAATGCATATCTGCTGGTGCGCAAGAGCCATATGATGAATTATGTCGGTACGGATATGGATGAGGCGGAACCCGTTATCGAGCAGCTTCCGCACTTTGGAGATTCGGACTTAAGCTCCGAGAACGGCCTGTATCTTGGCGGAGACGCCCAGGCGCTGGTGAAGCAGGTGGATTTTCGTTATCCGGACAACAAAGAAGGGAGCGCTTTCGTCGTTGTGAATGTGCGCGGCGTGATCCCGGAGGTGGAAAGATTATATCTGGACATGGTCGTAGGAATCGTCGTCGTGCTGGTCCTGACGGCAGCGGTGCTGATCCTCTGGATATACCGCGGGGTTATGGGACCGGTGGGAAAAATGCAGGCGGCGGCGCAGAAGATCAAGGAAGGCAATCTGGATTTTGAACTTGAAGCAGGGGCGGACGATGAGCTTGGCAGGCTCTGCCAGAGTCTGGAGGAGATGCGCAGGCATTTGCAGGACAACGCAGAAGAGAAGATTAAGTTTGACAAAGAGAATAAAGAGCTGATCAGCAATATTTCTCATGACCTTAAGACTCCGGTGACGGCGATCAAAGGGTACGCGGAAGGAATCATGGACGGGGTTGCGGATACGCCGGAGAAGATGGAACGGTATATCAGGACAATCTATAACAAGGCCAGCGAGATGGATACGCTGATTAATGAGCTGACGCTGTATACCAAGATTGATACCAACAGGATTCCGTATAATTTCAATACGCTGTCGGTGGACGCGTATTTCGAGGATTGCGCGGAGGACCTGTCCATAGAGCTGGAATCCAGAGGAGTGGAATTCGGTTATTTTAATTATGTAGAAGCGGGCGTGAAGATTATCGCGGACGCGGAACAGATTAAGAGAGTCGTTCATAATATTGTGAATAATTCCCTGAAATACATGGATAAGCCCAAGGGAAAGATCAATCTCAGGGTTAAGGACGTTGGGGATTTTGTACAGATTGAGATGGAGGATAACGGAAGAGGAATTGCGGCGAAGGATCTGCCGAATATATTCGACCGTTTCTACCGGACGGATGCATCGCGGAATTCATCCAAAGGAGGGAGCGGCATCGGACTTTCTATTGTGAAGAAGATCATCGAGGAGCATGGCGGCAAGATCTGGGCGACGAGCAGGGAAGAGACGGGAACGACGATGTATTTCGTTCTTAGAAAATATCAGGAGGTACCGGTATATGAGTAAGATATTGATAGTAGAAGATGAAGAGACGATTGCGGATCTGGAGAAAGACTATCTGGAGCTGAGCGGATTCCAGGTGGAGGTGGCGAACGACGGAGAGACCGGTCTTCACAAGGCGTTGAATGAGGATTACGACATGTTTATCCTGGATCTGATGCTGCCGGGTATCGACGGGTTCGATATCTGCCGCCAGGTCAGGGACGTGAAGAACACGCCGATCATTATGGTGTCTGCGAAGAAGGATGACATCGATAAGATACGGGGACTTGGTCTTGGGGCGGACGATTATATGACGAAGCCCTTCAGCCCCAGCGAGCTGGTGGCGCGGGTGAAGGCGCATCTTGCGAGATACGACCGTCTGACCGGAAGCGTTATGGAGGCCAACAAGGTAATCGAGATCCGCGGGCTTAAGATTGATACGACGGCGAGGCGCGTGTGGATCAACGGGGAGGAGAAGACGTTCACCACGAAGGAATTCGATCTGCTGACCTTCCTTGCCAGCCATCCAAACCATGTGTATACGAAGGAAGAGTTGTTCCGTGAGATATGGGATATGGAATCCATCGGGGATATCGCGACGGTGACGGTGCATATCAAGAAGATCCGCGAGAAGGTGGAGATGGATACTTCGAATCCGCAGTATATTGAGACGATATGGGGCGTTGGGTATCGCTTTAAAGTATAGGCGGGCAAGTATAATCGGATATGTAATCGCATAAGAAAAAAATATATTCAACGGGGCGTAAATGGTGTATAATATTTCATTAGAAAGAGAATTGTCCGGGACGGGATCAGATGTTTCGGACGAGATAGGAGGAACAGACATGTTAAAAGGAAAAGTAGCTGTTGTGACAGGCGGTACCAGGGGAATCGGGTATGCCATCGTGAAGAAGTACCTGGAGAACGGTGCAAAAGTGGTACTGTTCGGTTCCAGAGCAGAGACGGTGGAGAAAGCTCTTTCTTCATTGAAAGCAGAGAATGCCGAATGGGAAGTAGAGGGAGACTATCCGGATCTTTCTGACGCCGGAGCGGTAAAGGCTGCGATTGAAAAGGTAAAGGATAAGTTCGGTAAGATCGATATTCTTGTAAATAACGCAGGCATATCTGACAGTACAAAGATCGAGAACTATGCGGAAGGGCAGTTTGAGAAGGTTATGAAGCTGAATGTCAACGCGATCTTTAACGCGATTCAGCCGACGGTTGCGATTATGAGGGAGCAGGGAGGCGGATGTATCCTGAATACCAGCTCTATGGTAAGTATCTCCGGCCAGCCGGGCGGCGTGGCATATCCGACGAGTAAATTTGCCGTAAACGGTATGACGCTTTCTCTTGCGAGGGAACTTGGACCAAGCAACATCCGTGTCAATGCGGTTGCGCCCGGAATTACGAAGACCGATATGGTTGCGGCTCTGCCGGATCAGATGATCCAGCCGATGATTGCCGGGATTCCGCTTCGCCGTATCGGTGAGCCGGAGGATATCGCCAATGCGTTCCTGTTCCTGGCAAGCGATATGGCAAGCTACGTGACCGGCGAAGTGTTATCCGTGGATGGTGCGATGAGGGCTTAATCATTGTTGAAAATGCCTGATCTGCCGGCCGGCAGGACAGGCGGTGTCTGTAGGGGCATTTAATCTGACTTTGGGGGCATCCACTTTGGAGTGGATGCTTTCCTATATTTTAAAGCGGGTATAAAGAGAGGGCAAAACGGGATATGATAACCAGTACATCGAACGCGAAGGTTAAGCGCCTGGTTAACCTTAAGAAGAAGCGAAAGGCACGGGATGAAGAGAAGGTATTTCTGGTGGAGGGCATTCGTATGTTCCGGGAGGCGCCGCCGGAAATATTAAGAGAAGTCTATGTGTCTGAGACGTTTTATAAAAAAGAACGAAACGAGATAGAACGTGTCATAGACGGAGGCGGGGGGACGAAAGCACCGCGCAGAGCGGCTCTGGAGATAGTATCGGATACGGTATTTGATTATATATCGGATACCAGGACTCCCCAGGGCGTACTGTGTGTGGCGGGGCAGAGGGAGCATACCCTGAGCGAAGTGTCAGGCGGCGAGAATCCTCATATAATCGTGCTTGACCATCTGCAGGATCCGGGCAATCTCGGAACGATCTTCAGGGCCGCGGAAGGAGCGGGGGCTACGGGGATCATTATGGACCGGGAATGTGTGGATGTCTATAATCCAAAGACGATCCGTTCTACTATGGGTTCGGTATACCGGATGCCCTTCTGTTATGTCAGGGATCTGGCGGAGGGGGTCAGAGGACTGAAGGAATGCGGAATCCGGACGTATGCGGCACATCTGGAGGGGCGATGTGATTATGATAAGGAAGATTACTGCCGTCCGTGCGCGTTCCTGATTGGAAATGAGGGGAATGGCCTTACCGAGGAGATTGCCAGGCTTGCGGATACTTATATCAAGATACCGATGCAAGGCCGGGTGGAGTCATTGAATGCGGCGGTTGCGGCCTCTATATTGATGTTCGAGGCGGCAAGGCAGAGACGGCAGACTATCCCTGCAAATGGGGACGCGCATCTTGCGGAAAGCAGTTTTAGGACGGTCTGCCGGAAGGAGGGATAAGATGGAACCGGTGATTGATCTGTCAAAAGAATATGGACTGGTGCTGGACGGCGGCGGCGCCCGGGGAGCCTATCAGATCGGAGCATGGAAAGCTCTGGCGGAGGCGGGCGTTAAGATCAGCGCGGTGGCGGGAACCTCCGTGGGCGCGTTGAACGGCGCTCTGATCTGTATGGGAGATGTGGGGAAAGCCGAGAATATCTGGAAAGAGATGACTTTTTCTACGGTCATGGATGTGGACGACGAGTGGATGGAACGTCTGTTCCGGAAGGAGACTACGATAAAGGAGTTCCTGAATGAGGGGCGTAAGATGCTGAAGGACGGAGGGGTGGACGTCACACCCTTACGCAGGCTGATCCATGAGACGGTGGATGAGGAGGCAATCCGAAACTGCGGCAAAGAATTCTGCCTGCTTACATTCTCCGTGTCGGAATTCAAGGAGCTGGATTTGAGCATAGAGGATATCCCGGAGGGGACGCTGGAGGACTTCCTGCTGGCAAGCGCGTATCTGATCGGGTTCAAGAATGAGAGGATCAGGGGGAAGAAGTATATTGACGGCGGGGTGGTCAATAACGTACCGTTGAACTCGCTGGTGAAGAGAGGATATGAGGATATCATAGAGGTGCGTATCTACGGGCCCGGAAGGGAACCGCGGGTTCGTATGCCGAAGGAGAGCGAAAAATATGAGATCGCGCCCAGGGTGAAGCTGGGGAGTATCATCGAATTCTCGGAGAAACGAAGCCGGCAGAATCTGATGATCGGATATTACGACGCGAAACGGATGCTGTACGGTCTGGAGGGAAGTATCTATTATCTGGAGCAGACGCATGAGGAGGAGTATTACGGCAGGCTCCTCGGGGATATGCGTGAGATCGAGAAAGCGGAGATCGCGTTCGTCCTGAAGCTTCCGCTGGGGTATACGGACAAAGAGCTGTTTCTGGGAATGCTGGAGGCGACGGCCAAATTACTGCAAATTCCGAAATATCAGGTATACACAGTTGACCAATTATATGATATGGTATATAAGAAATACGAGACACGAAACGATCGGATTAATCTTCCGAGATTTGTGCACATACTGACAGGATTAAGAGGGGGACTGACGATGAACTTAAAAGGAAGGAA
>CANODD010000078.1 GCA_947564705.1 uncultured Dorea sp.
GGACTCCTCCCAGGTCTACCGGAATCACCGCTTTCGTCCTCTCGGTAATCGCGTTCTCCAGCGCATCGTAATCCATCTCATAACTGTCTTTCGCCGTATCTACCAGTACGAGCTTCGCTCCCACATGGCAGACCGGACTTGCAGACGCCGTATAGGTATATGCAGAAGTGATCACTTCATCTCCCTCGCCTATCCCTGATAATCTTAATACCGCTTCCAGGCACGCTGTAGCGGAATTCAGCGCCACAGCGCGCCTGGTTCCGCAGAACGCGGCGATCTTGCTTTCAAACAGCTTTGTTCTTGGTCCCGTCGTAATCCATCCGCTCTTTAACGACCGGATTACCTCTGCTATCTCCAAATCTGTAATATCCGGCGGAGAAAAAGAAATCTCTCTCTTTTCCATCTATATATGCCTCCCTCAATTCTTCTCTATCTGTCTCTATCCCTCTATATTTATATCCTTCTCTATCCTTCTCTATCTGTCTCTATCCCTCTATAATTTATATTCTTCTCTATCTGTCTCTATCTCTATCTGACTCTATCTATCTCTACCTTTCTTCATCCTTCCCTCTTCCTTACCATCTCTATCCCAAGATGGATCACCGTCTTCCGGTTCATGAAATCAACCTCCACCTTGGCAATCCGACGGTGCAGGTCAATCTTCTTAATATATCCTTCCATACTCTTCAAGGGTCCGGACAGGATGGTAACCACATCATCCTCCGACACGGATACCTGGGAGAGCTCCGCCTCCATGCGTCCGCCCGCCGCCCCCGTGATCTTCTTAAGCCATTCCACCTCATGTTCCGGAAGCGGGACAAACTGCCCGTCGTCTTTGCCTAGCAGTTTCGTAAAAGCCGGAACATATCTTAATCTCAGATATAGTTCTTCGATATCGTCGCTTACAATAAACACATATCCGGGAAGCAGCTTCTCCCGCAATTCTTTCCATTCTCCTCGTATCTTCTTCTTCACATGGCGGATGGGATGGAAACAATGCTGATAGATTCCCTTTTCAACCATAACCCCAATCTGTTCCTCCACCTTATCCTCCATGCCGGAAGCAACCTGTATCACATAATACACCATAATCCCTCGCTATCTCTGTGATGATGAATCAGCGTGTAAGCATTTGTAATCTTCATAAGTTATGGCATTTCATCCAACTTAACAGAAAGGTGTGCTTCGCCATCCGTACCTATAAGAAATATCTTTATAGCCACAGTATTCTGATCCTTTTCTGCCTGATGCACATTTTCACATCATTGCAGATATTCCGGATTCCGGATATGTCATACTCCTCAAAATCCAAGTGCCCCTGCTGCAAGGATTTCTCATAAAGTATTCATGAAGTACTCTTCGATAATATGCTTGACGAATTCTGACCGTGATTTTCCTGTTTGCTTCCGCTCCAGTCTATCCCGATCGCGTTAAGCCTTTCTTCCTGATCTTCTCTCAGAAGCTTTCCTTTCCTTTTACCGGCATGGATTTGTTTCTGTTCATTGACCCACTTTGCAAGCCAGACGCCGTTTGCCCTGTACTTCGAAGGTATATTTAAGTTTCCATACTCCTCATAGTACTTTTTCGCAAGCCAATATCTCACTTCCCATGAATCCGGTTTTACCCAAACCATCCCAAGTTCGTCTAGCTGCCGCCGCCGCTCCGGCTTTAGATTTTCCCGCCCTTTCTCACGCTGATCTGTAATCCAGCTTCCGAGTTTATAGCCGGACGGGCTTACATAAGATGCCGGTACATCCAGATTCCCATAGGTTTCTCGGAAATCTTTTGCTTCTTCGCAGCCTTTATCCCACTTTTGCTCCGGCTTCGTCTTCCAGACCATCCCAATCTCATCAAGACGCCTGATCTGTTCCTGCGTAAGATCCGCTCCGTTGGTCTTTCCTCTCCGAATCAGTCTCTGTCTGCGGAGCCAATCTCCGATCTTCAGACCATTCTGCGAACGATAAGCATTCGGAATATCCAGATTCCCGTGTATACGATAATACTGCAGGCATTCTGCGTAATTTTCTTCCCATAGATAATCCGGCACATCCCATATCATCCCAATCTTATCAAGCAGTTGTATTCTCTCCTTTGTCAGATACATTTTCTGAATCCCGCTTTTACGGTATGTCCTAAGCTGACAGATCCAGGCGCCAAGGCGGATTCCCGATTCGGTTACCTCATTTGCTTTGGTATTCAGATTCCTATGCGCCTCGTAATACCGTTTTGCTTCTGAATAATAACGTTCCCAAACAAGATCCCGGTAATTTCCCCATATCATGCCTATCTGGTTTAGCTTCTGAATTCGCTCTTCTCCCAGAACCCCATATTTTTCTCCGGCATAGACTCTGCGCTGCGTAAGAATCCATTGTCCAAGCCCATATCCCTCTTCCGTCTGATATTTCACCGGAACTTCCAAATTACCATGTTCCTTGAAGTATTTCCGGGCGCACTCATACATGAGATCCCAGGACGCCGTTAGTGTCTCCTCCAGTTTTTGAAACAACGCAACACAATCCCGTATCTCATCGATTACTTTAAAATGTTCATTGATAATCTCATCATCCCGCCCCAGATAATGATAATAAGAAGATGCAATCTGCATTTCTTCTTCGATCGCGCCGATACTGTATAGATTCTCTATATTCATCACAATATCAAAAATGACTGCGCCTGCATTCTTTCCGGCTGACAACGCCCTGCCAATCTGCTGTTTATAGATAATGGGCGACACTGTCGGGCGAAGCAGAATTACTCCGCTGATATTATCTACATGGATTCCCTCATTGAGCATGTCGATACAGTATAATAATTTTAAATGCTCGCTTTCATCCGATTTAAATTCTGCAAATGCCTGATTCACTTTCGGGTCATCAGAATACGCCGAATAGATGCGCGGCTCCTTATCAACCTTCGCAAACCATTCCGGCGCTTTCCGGATCATCTCGCTCATATGCTCATAATTGGCGCAAAATATAATATATTTCCCTGTGGCATCTTTCATATGCCTGCGAAATATTTCATCCAGACCATCCGCATGGTCTAACGCGCGCCTTAATGCCTCCAACTGTTCCTCTGCCGCATCCCGGACCACTTTCGTCTTCGCCCTCTGTATCCGTCCTTGATATTTCTCCAGATCCTTCTGATAAGAGTAGACGGACAATACATACCTCGGCGGGGTCAATATTCCCCTTACAATCGCCTCTCCAAGGGTCATCTCCGAAGCAACATTTCCGTCGAATAATTCATCCGACATATCCCGTTGATTATCAAGATAGCGGATTGCCGTCGCCGAGAGTCCCAATATAAAGGCGTGCGGATACAGATCAAGCAGTCTTCGTACTCCGCACCCCCAACCTTTCGCACCGCATCGATGAAATTCATCCAATATCATATAATCCGGACAAATCTCTTCCAGTTCTTCCTCTGTCATAGACATCAATTTTGCATAGGTATAAAAGCTGATATTTTCCGGCATATCCGCACCGGATGCCTGAAGATTCTCCATCTGTGTCTTGAAAATATATTCTGACGGTGAAAGCCAGCAGATTTTTTTATCTGGGAAATCCTCGCATAGCTTAAAACCTATAAAGGATTTTCCCGTCCCTGTAGGATGCACGACTGCTGCCTTTCCTACCGCCTTCATCATGTCCAGCGCCGCCTGATACGCAGTCCGATTATGCTCATATAATACAATTGCCATATCCCGCGGCCTCCTTCCGAGATATAATGAAGTGTGTTACTTCATTACTTTTTTTATGCAAAAAAATACAAATTTCTTAATATGCTTCTGCTATATTACCATGCAAAAATCAATTTGTCAACATTTTCACCGTACACTTGCGGTCTGTCGAGGGGATTGTCGGCAGGATTTTCATGGTATTTCTGTAAATCATATCTAAATATCAAGTAGATCTTCATTCTATTATAGTCAATTCGCAGTCAAAATTCCAGTTAAAGATTATGTATAAAAAGGACACCCGACGCGTAGGAACTCCTCGTTTTCATTTCTATTTTCAGTCAAAATTCTAGTCAGATAATAGGGCTTTTTGTAATAATTTTCAAATTAAATAACGTTTTTTTTGAAACGGTAATGAAGTAACACACTCCATTACTTTTTTTATTAAATTTCTTCCATCTGTACGGTCGAAAATCCATTTCCAATGCACAGGAAGTTGGGAGATGCCCTTCCTATAAGCAGACATTTGGGGGCGTCCTTAGCGGAGGTGAAATCCACCCCTTACGGAGACTTAGAATCGAAGGCATTCCTGAGATTCTTAGTCGCAGTTAGGGGTTAGTTCACCGGAGCGTTGCCCCGTCTGCGTTAGGAAGGGCATCTCCCAACTTCCGTCCCTTGGACAACATCCCAACCGTACAAGCAGAATTTCTCTATTCTTTCATATACTCCGATACTGCCCGGCAAAAGATATTTATTACTATGCATGGAACTTAACCTTTCCTATCTGCATATTATCATTACTTACTTTCAGAACCGGTATGATCACGCCGCATTCGCTGCCTATGGACTCCAGTTTGTTCGGTGGCGCGCAGAAGATCACCTGGAAATGCTGATTTTTAAAGAAATCCAGCATCAGTTTTATATTGTGGTCGCTCATCTTCTCAAAAGGCTCGTCTATGAAGATCATACGCACAGAATTCACTCTGACATTGTAAAGCATGGACAATGCCGCCGATAAGATCAGAGTATACGGAATCTGTGTTCCCGCTCCCGAATTATACCCCACCTGCTTTGATAATTTTCCGTCTTTTACTTCGTCGTTATTGATGATAATCTCATAACTCATATAATTTCGGTAATCCGCGAATCTCTTTATCTGCGTCAGATCGTTCTGATCAATGATTTTATTAATGATATCCCTGATCTCCTTCTCTCTCGTCTCGACTTCATCATCTTCATATCCCATAAGACCGGTAAATGAAAACTGCCCGTCCAGCATATTGTTGGTTTCCTGCAGATATTCTGCATAACGCAGGATTTTCGCATAATCAGAGTTATCATTTAATAACCTCACATCGAATTGGTATTTGGTAGAGAATTGAAGCTTTCGCAGTTCTTTATTGATATCTGAGATATCGCTCCTCGCATCTTTCGCCGCCTCATAGATACCAAGCACAAATTCCCGTTTAAATATCCTCTCATAAGTCAGTGTCTGTTCCTTCAGCTTCTGCTGTATTCCCTGCAGGTTATCGATCCATATCCTTCCCCTTCTTTTCTGATAAGCGGCTTCACAGTCGAACCCTACCGGAAGCTTATCAATCTCCTGCTTTCGGTTGTTATAGGTCTGCTGTTTTCCCCTGATGTCTCCTTCTAATTCCCTGACTCGCCGGTCCATCCGCTGTTTCGATTCATGCTGCATCAGACCGCCGTTTTGATTCGCGCCTGCCAGATAACCGTCATATTCCTCAATGGCTTTCTCCACGGCTGAATGATTTGAGACCCGCTCCTCCTCTAACTCTGCTTTTTTCTTATCTTCTTCTGCCTTCAGCCTCCTGATGCTTTCTTCTTTCTGAGATATCGTCGTCTCCAGAACCGTCTTTTTCTGCAGGTTTTCGGTCTGGATTCTCTTCATATCCTCCAACTGTTTTCCCAACTTACCTACACGGTCGTTCAGCGCCATGAATTCTTCATTCTGCTGCTGCGCTTCCAATAATTCCTGATAGCGTCCTCTCTCTTCGCTTAAATCGGCCGCCGCTTTTGCCGCTTCTCTGTGGGCGTTCAGATTATATTCTTTAAAATAATCCAGGCTTGCCTGCAGATATTCAGATCGTTCCTGTAAGCCCTTTTGCTCAAGGAATATATCTCTCTCCCGAATCTCCAGTTCTTTCAACCTCTTCTCGGCAGTTCTCCGATTTAATTCGACCGCCTCGCTCCCCAGGCAATAGCTTTTTATCCTTCCTGTATTCATATAGGTCACCGCCATGTTTCGGGCAAGCTTTCCTTCCCTGGACATAGCGTTATCATACTTCGGCACATCCTCGATATCAACCCCATGAATCCTGCCAAGCCAGAATCTAAAATATTCTGCCGCCGTCTCGTTCCGGATATTCAGATAGTGAAAAACAGAATCCTCCTCACACTCCGTCTTTCTTTTCATCAGCCTTTTTGTATTCACCAATTCCACATAACGATGCTTCGACCGGTCCAACACGGCGTTTGCCGCGTCAAAAGAAGAAGGAGCAACGATAATCGCATAACGGTGAATCCCCAGGAACGTCTCTATGGCGTCCCTCCATTCCTCATCCCTAAGCTCCACCACATATTCACATGCCATATGCGCCTCGTCCTCAATCCCCTGTCTCTTGAACTCACGGTTGATCTCCTTTAACAGCTCCGATTGCTCCTGCACATGAGAATAATCTGCCCGGTTCTTCGTACAGTTTTCAATAATTCCGGTCTGCTCAATCCAGTCTCTCTGAACTTCCTTTAACTCTTCCCTGAGCAGCGTCTTTGCTTCGATCAGACGATCCCGGCGTCTTCGTATCTCTTCTTTGAAAGAATCGATAAACCTTTGTTTTTCTGCCGCGCTAACCTCCCCGGAACTAAGCAGGCTTATCATCCCGGCGTCTTCCGCCGCCGTCCCCGCTTCGATTAACTGCACGGTCACTTCCTGCATTCGTCTCTGAAACTTTTCCAGGCTCTCCTTTTCCTTCTCCAGAACAGTCAATTGTGCCTCATAGGTATGGATCAGCTGCTCCGACGCGCTGATGGCTTTCGACACATCCAATTTGCGGAGGGCTTCCTTTGTCTCGGAATAATTCAAGTCAACCTCCTCAATCTTCCTGCCCTGTTCCTGAATCCCTTTCTCCAAAGCTTCACACGTAACCCTGCCTTCCCGAATGAACCCTTCCGTCTCCTGAATCTCCTGTTGATATTGAACGAGTTTCTTATATTTGACCTTAATATCGTCAACCTTCAATCGAAGGGCTTTCCTGTCATGCTCGTCAAAATCCGCTAATATAGAATCTAAATCCTGCAGTTCCTGATTGATCTGCTCCAGACTTCCGTTGATCTGCTCTATATTCCTCTTCGCCTCTTTCAACTTATCGAAATTAACATCATGCTCTTCTAACACAGACTCCTTGATAAATTCCTGGATCTTCGCGGCAGGATTATACGCCATAATGTTCCTAAGCTTTCTCTGGTACTTCGGCACCTCCTGAAACGGCAGTTTAAGCCCTACCATCTGCATGAATAAAGTAATGCCCTCTTTCTTATTCTTCATCTGCACGCCGTTTCTCTTCTGGAAACCAGACGCGTCATAAGGCTTTCTAACGGCATCCTCTTCATATACAAATATAAGCTCCTCCATCGTCTTCCCGTCTGCCGCGTACCAGTGGGTTCCCCGGATATCAGTAACAGCCGTTTCGATTACCACGCCCAATACAAAAGGATTCTCATTGATCTGGTCATAGTACTCCAAAGCAATATGCGTATACACAACCGGTATCTTATCCGCAGGCCTTGCATAGATCCCGGCGCTGGCATCTATGAGACACCGGGTATAAGACAGGAGATTCCTCTTCCCGACTCCGGTATTGTAGCCGCTGGTCGCCTTATTAAATTGTGTATCCCCCGTATACGCATATTTGACTGCATCCAGTATCGTTGATTTCCCGCATTCATTTTCACCGGAAATCAAGGTCAGATTCTCCGAGACAGGGATCGTCTCATCGCCGAAGCCGTACCAGTTCACCAGATGTATCTTTCGTAAGACCGTCTTATTCATCCATATCCTCGCTTTCCGGCTCTTCCTCCAACTCTTCTTTGTCCCCTGCTTCCGTGGTTTCCTCCTCGGAATATTCTGCCATCACCCGCTTTAGCTGTCCGATATCCATACAAAACTGCAGAGACGGGTACAGCCGGACTTTCCCTTCTTCCGTCCCGATATCATCGCTGTAATCCACCAGGCTGAATCTTTTAAACACACGGTATGCATCTTTGAACTCCGCAGGCTTCATCTCGACCTGATAGACCTTACATTTATCAATAATATCTCCCACCGTTACATACACGGAATCCGCATACCCCATACGTTCCAGAAATAAGAGCCAAAGCACTAGTAATAATTTCATCTGTTTTGAATCGAAGCGGTACAGGTTACTTCTCTTTAACCCTACAGTCTCCACATCCTCGTCCGCCTGCTGAAGCATCGCAACCTTCATCCGCTCCTCCACCACGACTTTATACCCGATTGCCGCCAGATAAGAATTGACGTCATACTGGTTCGACTCCGACGCTATGAAATCATATAATTTCTCGTCTTTATCAGCCACGATAAACGTTGTCTCCAGCATCTTACGGATACACCGCTTGAATAAATACGCGTCTTCGTCGCTCATCCTTTTCATAAAACTGAAATCGCTCATAGATATGCCCTTTCTATTCATGCGTCGACGTCCTGGTCACCGTCAGGTTCGTGATATCGGCAAGCTCTGTCTTCACCATATCATCCGAAAGCCGGATCTCATATGGAAATTCCTCATTCTTCGCATAGATCATCGCCGCCGCATACATCAGTATTTCTTCTTTTTCCTGAAGCTGTTTCTCCTTAACGATTAACTTCTTCTCATCTCCTAACTGTACATGAAGGAAATGGCTTACCCGGTCTACGGAGTATCGGTTCGGAGCGCTCTTAAAGAGGTTCTCGGTCTGCGCCAGCTTCTCTTCTTCCGACAGTCCCTTCGCCGCAAGTCCGATATTCTCTCCCTCGTTTTTCAATCGCTTTTTCTTCTCAAATGACTTATACCCGATATATCTCTGGTTGATCACACGCGCGCAGTCCGCCGCCTCTTTCATCGCAGTCTCCTGCTTTTCTTCCGGCATCTTTGCTACCCTGTTCAAAAAATCATTGATTGCAGCCTCTAATCTGACGCCGTTGCTCGCCATCAGCATAATTCTCGTATTAGCAAGATTATAGTAATTATTGATTCTGCTGTCTATCAATTCCATGTTTGCTTCATATTCCACACTGAGAAAATATTGTAATTCCGCAAAATATCCTTCGATACGTTCCTGGGCGTCTTCATAAGACATCTTAAGCTTTCCGGAACATTCTTTGATCATCTCGCCGAACATCTCTCCCTGCCTGAGCGCCCGTAATTTTCCCTTTATATATGAAAGCTGAGTCGGAATTAATCCATTATTCTTGATAAAAAAATATTCGCTGAAGAAACGGTCTAACATCTCGTCCCTCATGATGAACTGCCCGAAACTATTGATATCCTGAAATGCGGTTACGGCCTTCATAATGCCCGAGATACTGTCCTTCAGATCTGCAAGCTCGTTCTTCAATTCCGTCTCATTATCAATCAAAGGAACCAGGATATTGGTGTAGGGTCTTTCCCTGCGCACCGAATCTTCATCAAACGCAGACTTCATAATCTCATACATGGAAAATATCCGGTTTGACATCAACCCCTCGCCGGTCTTCTCCGCCATCTTCCTTAAGAAATCCATAAACCGCCTGCAGTCGGCGGCTATATTCACAACATACTCTCCGTTGCGCCCAATCTCACGCGGAAGCAGCCACCCGCACTCACGGAATAAAAAGAGAATCTCCGGCGCCTGTAACCAGGCGTCGGTATCTTCTGCCACCGCATCTTCTGCCACAAACTCACGGTTACTCTGCAGCGACGCATATCCTGTATTCTTAAGATAAACCGTAATACAGTCTTTCGCATCCGATTCATACAATACCGGTAATTCTTTCGTCTTTTCAATCAGTATCTGTATACAATCATAGTATATTCTGTGGTACTTTAAGGTCAATGGCTTGAAAAAAGATTCATTTTTAATATAGTCAAAAAAATTCACCGTTTCTCCTTCCGATCTGGAATCCCCCTCTCTTCCATATCTTCTTACTGCAAAGCCTTTATGAAAAAGACTGGGTTATCTATAAATGCCCAGTCTTGCAATCCATACCCTTTATTTCATCTGCTCTACACGTTCCTGTACCGTCTTATTGAAATTCTGCACTCTCCGGTCGTAGGTTCCCTCCATGTACTTAGAATGCAGCATGAAATCTGCAGTCGCCAGATTATTCGCGATAGGGATATCATATACAACCGCGATTCGAAGCAGCGCTTTCACATCCGGATCATGAGGCTGCGCCTCTAACGGGTCCCACAAGAAAATCATGAAATCAATCTGACCCTCCACGATCTTCGCGCCGATCTGCTGATCTCCGCCAAGAGGGCCGCTGTTATACCCCTTTACCGGAAGCCCTGTCTTCTCCGCGATCAATCTGGCCGTAGTACCTGTTCCGCATAAGAAATGCCCTTTCAGGATATCTTTATTCCTGTCGCACCATTCCACCAGCTCCTTCTTCTTACCGTCATGCGCTACCAGCGCAATATGCTTCGTCTTTCCGATCTCAAATGTTACATAATTATCATTTGCCATTTTCTTCTCTCCTTTTGT
>CANODD010000079.1 GCA_947564705.1 uncultured Dorea sp.
ATACTTCCAGGCAATCATCTATAGAGCGATTCTTTAAATATTGCAATACTACTGCCGGATATCCGCCGATGGACGTATATACCTTATACAGCTCGCTTAATTCTTCATAGATTGCCTCTTCACTGCCCCCATAAAGATCAACACATTCATATAGAGAATCCTTCCCCATTGCTATAAGAAATTCCTCAAAATTCAGTGTCTGGATTTCAATGGAGTCCAGATCGCCGGCAGAATATTTGAATTCCTTATTCAAAATTCTTCCGAGATAACTTCCTGTAACGATAAAATCACTCTTCAGTAAACGGGTAAATTCTCTGATACGATTATAAATAGCCGATGATTCCTGGATCTCATCAATAATAATGACTGTATCACCAGAATCTATAAAGTCAGGCCGGTATCTCTTGATAAGCTCATAAACCGGGTTTTCACATGACAGACCTTCCTTAATCTCTTTGCGAAGATCATTGTAATGTTCAATAAAAATTTCTCCTGAAAATTCAAGAAGATTGACGTATATTTTCTGCTTATACTGCTCGTCTGCGAATTTATTTACAATGTACGTCTTTCCTACCTGACGGGCGCCCGATACCTCTAATGTGGAATGATCCGAATGATTTTTCCATGTGAGAAAACGGTCATACACCTGCCGTTTTAAATAATTGTCCATAATCACACTCCTTGCGATTCGCCCACTCTGCCTAAATGAATTATAACAGATTAATCGGTGATTTCCAACAACAACCTTTTACCTGCTAACCGATTTTGAAAGGATATGAGTGGGATTTGGACAATATTCTAATGGCATTTCACTTAGATATTCATTTATTTGCAGTCAGAATTCTAGTCAGGAGATGCGGAAAAGCTGCAGAAAATAAGGGAAATTTTCTAAAAAGTAATGAAGTATCTTACTTCAAGACAAAACTATCCGGGGATTCCGAGCTCTATGAGTTCGGAATCCCCGGTTTTATCATGATCCACATCCGCACAGGCAGAATTATTTTATTTCTTTTCTCTTACAAACACCGCCGTTGCTCCGGGGATGACAAGTTTTCCGTCTTTTTGCGCGATATCTCCGCCGTTCTGGTACAGTACGTCTCCCAGGCTTCCGTCATAGTCAAAGCTTGCTTCCTTACCCGACGGATTGATCACGATAAGAACCGACTCGCCGCCGTCAAACCTTCTGTATGCCAACGGATACGCGTTCTCTTCGCAATACAGGAACTCTACCTGGGCCTCGCTCTGAAGCACCTTCGTCCCCTGGCGGACAGCAATCAGCTTCTTAACCTCATGGTACACAGAATTTGGGTCCGCCATCTGGCTCTCCGCCGTCGGACGGTTCTCATCCGGATCGATCGGTATGTACAGTTCATCTGCCTTCGCCTCTGAGAACCCGGCATTCAGGTCGCTGCTCCACTGCATCGGCGAACGGGAACCCGTCCGGATATACCCGCCCTCCACAGACACCACATCCTCCAGGTAGCGCATTCCCAGCTCATCCCCATAATAGATGAACGGCGCTCCCGGCAGCGAAAGGATGAAAGCGAACACGATCTTGACCTCCTCGTCATCCAGCCATTTGGTCAGACGCTCCATATCATGATTTCCGGAAGGCATACAGATCATGCCCTTCCCGTTGGTAGGCTCATAACATTTCTTATAATAATCAATAAATGCTTTCGCATTTCCCGTACCCTCCCGGGTAAAATACGGATTATCCGCATGGTACAGATCCGTATAGTGGCTCGGCCCAAAATGAAGCATAAAGTCCATATGGTATCCGGACCGCAGGCTTCTGTCCGGCTGTCCCCACTCGGAGATCATCGCCGCCTCCGGGAACTCCTTATCCAGAAAATCACGGAAATCACTCCACAGAGCAATCGTTCCCTCCTGATCGGGGTCATTCTTCACAAGAGAACCCGCCATATCCACACGGAACCCGTCACAGCCCGCTTTCAGCCAGAATCTCATGACATCCTTGATGGCCTCCCGAGTAGCCAGAGCATCCTCAGAATCCATGGCCTGCTGCCAGCTTGGATTCTCAACCTTATAGCACCCGTAGTTCAGACAGGGCTGATGCGCATAGAAGTTCACAGCCACACATCCGTTCCTCTGGCTCATCCCACGCAGGAAACCGCGGATATTCTCATCTCCTTCAAACTCTGTCCAGGCGTCGTCCGTCCAGACATACCGGCCGGAATAAGGATTCTTCTCCGGTTTCAGGGATTCTTTGAACCATTCATGATCCCAGGAGGTATGTCCCGGAACCAGATCCAGCAGCACATGCATTCCCCTCTTATGGATCTCGTCAAACAGCCGCTTCAGATCCGCATTGGTTCCGTATCTCGGCGCCACTTTCATATAGTCAGAGACGTCATATCCTGCATCAAGAAACGGCGACTCAAAACATGGATTCAGCCAGATTGCGTTGCATCCAAGCTCCGCGATATAATCCAGATGCTCGATAATTCCCTGGATATCCCCGATTCCGTCCGCATTCGTATCCGCGAAAGACTGCGGATATATCTCATAGAACACTGCATTTTTCAACCACTCTACCATATTAACTACTCCTTTATTCATATACTTATCTTACATAACTTTACTATATATTCTCTTACGGCGCTTTCCCGCTGCTTCGCGGCTAACTTTGCCGGATAATATTCATTACCCGCTGCCCTGAAAACAGCGCAACGGACTGCAGCGGCTAACGGCAGAGACAAATTCAGGACCGACCTTCTTCTAAGCAAGACATCATGGAGCATGGCCCAGTTATTCCAAAGAATAGTCAATCCCGAATTATCAAAACTACATATATTTATATCAAGCGTGCCGTTCACGCCGATATACTAATGACAGATCGCCTTCTCCGTATCTTTATCGAAGAAATGTGCTTTCTCCATCTTAGCCGCCACCTTAGCCGGTCCTTTTGCCAACGGTTCCTCAGACGACGATATCTTTATCGTAAGCGGTATATCGTCTACTGTCAGGTGCAGGTGATAATCCGCGCCCATCAGTTCGCTGAAATTCATCTCCGCATTCAAGGTATTATCCTTCGTCATCTTTTCTTTCGGAAGGAAATCCTCCAGACGAAGTCCCATCACTACACTCTTGCCAACATACGGCGCCAGCGCCTTCTTTTTGAAATCAGGAATCAACAATTTATTGCCTCTGACAATTGCATAGAGTTTCTCACCCTCCTGCCTGATATCCGCCTCCATGAAGTTCATCTGCGGGCTGCCGATGAAGCCTGCCACAAACAGATTATCCGGCGTATCATACAGAACCTGCGGTGTATCGAACTGCTGCACGATACCTTCCTTCATGACAACAATCCGGTCTCCCATCGTCATGGCCTCTGTCTGGTCATGTGTTACATATACGAAAGTAATATCCAGCTTCTGGTGAAGCTTGGCGATCTCCGTCCTCATGGACGCGCGGAGCTTGGCGTCTAGGTTAGACAGCGGCTCATCCAGAAGGAATACGGCAGGGTTGCGGACCATCGCACGGCCCAACGCGACTCTCTGTCTCTGACCTCCGGAGAGTTCCTTCGGCTTACGGCTTAACAAATGCTCCAGGTCAAGGATCTTCGCCGCTTCATGTACACGGCGGTCAATCTCGGCTTTATCCTCCTTGCGAAGATTCAGTCCGAAAGAAATATTCTTATATACATTCATATGAGGATAGAGCGCATAGTTCTGGAATACCATCGCAATGTCACGGTCTTTCGGCGGAACCTTGTTCACCAGACGGTCTCCGATATACACTTCACCCTCCGTAATCGTCTCAAGCCCTGCGATCATACGCAGTGTCGTAGATTTCCCGCATCCCGACGGCCCTACCAGGATAATAAATTCCTTATCCTTAATCTCCAGATTCAGATTCGGGACAACCGGAGATGTCGCTCCATCATAGGTCTTTGTTACATTTTTAAAACTGATCGAAGCCATAATCATTCTCCTCCAAGTTTATTATTAGTCTTCTTTAACCAAAGATAAATCTGCATGATATGCCGGCGCCTCTTCATGCATGTATCCAACATCCATACGGCGCGGCAGACAGTCCTTCGATACATCAGCGCCGTCTGTTCCCCCGCGTCCCGCCTGCCCTGGCGAAACGGGACTTCTCCGTCCGGTGCTCCTCGTCGATAAACAGAGCTTCCTTCGGCGCCTCGTGGGATAAACAAAGCTTCTCAGGGTCAATCATCCGGAACGCCTTCTGAAAGAAGATACTGTTCAGATAAGCGACGATCCCGAACCCCAGCGTCCCCCACAGGAACACAGCCAGGCTCACACCCTCCGGGTTCATGAAGAAAGAGATATAGACCGCCCCCGCCGTCAGCAGGATGCTGAGTACCGTCCACGGCAGAGCCGCGATGCTTAAGAGCCACGCATTTCTCAAAGTATTCTTGATCCTGTTCTTATACCTGGCCTGCAGCGGGAACAGATACTGGAAGCCAAACAGAAAGATCAGGCACATCATAAAGAAGCTGACCCTGTACATCTTCCCAGCCGCCCCCGTCATACTGGCTACGATAAAATAATAGATTCCGAGAAATGCAAATACCAGCAGGCAGAACAGCCAGAGCGCCGTCCCTTGTCCGAAATTCCTCTTAAACGCGTTCCAGAACTGCTTCGCGATGATATCGTCCTCATCGTCCTCCCATATTGCCTGCATGCACGCATATAACGCAGACAGTGACGCACCGATCGTAAAAAGAGGCAGAGAAAACAGACAGAACAATACATTACAAAGAAATATATTCGCTAATTTCCCAAGATTGTACATCAACGGACCATTCATATCAAACAAACTCATAACAGACTCCTTTAATACAAATATTTACTTGATAGCTCCCTCTACCATTCCATTCATAATCTGCTTCTGTGCAACCAGGAAGATAACGATCATAGGAACGATTGCCAGCAGCGCCGCCGTCAGGATCAGATCCCACTGCTTTACGTAAGAACCTACGAAGGCCTGTACCGCAACAGGAAGCGTCTTGACTTTACCGTTCTGTCCAAGCATCAGGGACGGAAGCAGATAGTCGTTCCAGATCCACATACCGTTCAGGATCGTAACCGTAGTGATAACCGGCGTGAGCAGCGGGAAGATGATACGGAAGAAAGTTCCTTCCGGCGAGCAGCCGTCGATCGCCGCCGCTTCCTCAAGCTCATAAGGAATACCCTTGATAAAACCGGTCAGGATAAATACCGTCATAGCTCCGCCGAATCCGCAGTAAGCAAATACAATACCCGGGATGGACTGCAGCATGGAGATGCCGATAAACTGGCTCACATCACGGAATGTAGAGATCAGAGGCAGCATGACAACCTGGAACGGAATAATCATGGATGCGATAAATACCATATAGATAGCCGTAGACCATTTGGTTTTATTCCGGCAGATGACCCACGCGGCCATACCGCCGAAGAGCGCCAGAAGAACCAGCGACAGCACCGTAATAATTACAGACGTACCAAAAGCATACCAGAAGTTAAAGTTGGAGTTATTAACTACGGCCGAGATATTGGACATCAACTGCGGGAAGCTGACTCCACCAAAACCTACCGGGTTCGCGACAATACCGTTCGCGTTTTTGAACGTATTGAGCACAACCAGATAGAAGGGAAACAGAGTATAGATTGCAACTATCACACCAAGGATCGTGAAAATTATTTTATTGGATTTTTTCATTCCCATTACAACTCTACCTCCTTGCTATTAGATATACGAACCTGAATAATGGATACGCAGGCCAGAATGATGAAAAACAGAACGGCCTTCGCCTGGCCAAGCGCATAACTGTTCTTCGTAATCGCCGTATTATAGATATTAAGAGCAAGCATCTGGGTACCGTTTGTCAGGTAACTTCCCATGAAATCAGCCACAGATCCCGTACCATTGGTCAACGCCATGTTTACATCAAACTGCTTGAACGCAGACGTCAGAGTCAGGAAGGTACAGATCGTAATCGTGGATGCAATCATCGGAATCTTGATCTTGAACAGGGTCGTCAGTGCATTCGCCCCGTCGATCTGGGACGCTTCCAGCACATCCTTCGGGACGGTTGTAAGACCCGTTACATAGATCAGCATGATATAGCCGGCATACTGCCAGATATATACGACTACAATCGCCGCAAACGCCGTCTTCGTATTAGACAGCACGGAATTCAACATTCCCCATTTGGAAGTAATCTGAATCAATACATTGTTAAATACGAACTGCCAGATATAACCCAGTACGATACCGCCGATCAGGTTCGGCAGGAAATATGCCGCCCGGAAGAAATTGACTCCTCTCATCTTGGACGTACAGAGCAGGGCAAGCATAAAACCAATCACATTAATCAGCACCATATTGAATATAACGAATAAAAATGTCAGCAATACAGACCAGACGAAAGACGGATCCCTGAACATCGTCGTGTAATTGGAAAATCCGACAAATCCAGTCAGCCTGATTCCGTTCCAGTCAGTAAACGAATAGATAATACCCAAACCTAACGGAATCAAAACCGTCACCGCGAAAGAAAACAACAGCGGGAATAAGAATATAAAATTAATAATACTGCGGTGATGTTCTACTGTCGGGAAAAAATACAAACCCATCAGGAATACGACGGCGCCGATTACCAGCAGCGCGCCCCTGTAAGATGCCTGGCTTCCGGTGAAATCCAGAACCAGCGCGATCCCAAGGCCCGCGATTCCTGCAAGTAGAAGAACATAGGACAACAGTTTCGTATTTTTTGAGTTTTCAGCCATTGCTTAAGCTCCTCTCTCTCATTAAATTTATCAAAAAGTGGACGGCAGCCAGCCGGCGCCGTCCACTTTCCAGTGGTCTAATCTCAGGATGAATGAATCCCCGAAAAATTAGTTCGCATAGCAAGCCTCAGAAACCTGCTTGATTGTCTTTACAAAACCATCTTTATCCAAAGCGCCTGACGCATAGTCCGCAAATACCTGTCCGGTATAATTCATGGCATAGCCTTCCTTCATATCAAGCCAATGCCAGGAGGATGTCTTCTCGTCGGCAATATAATCTACCATAGCCTGCGCAAACGGATCTGCCGCTACATATGTACAGGATTTGAACGGGCTGATGAATCCGGCTTCTTCTACCAATACCTTCTGTGCTTCATCTTCTGACATCCACTGTAAGAATTTCTTTGCCTCTTCTGCGTTGCCGTCAGAGTATACAGACCACCAGGAAGGTGAATTTGTCAGGATCGTATCGATGCCGTCCTGGAATGCATAAGGAATCATGCCTACTTCAAAATTACCCGCCGCATCATAAGCGTCTTTATCGTCTGTCGTCATCGTCGCGCCGATCCAGGAGCCCTGCGTAACGAACGCATATTTACCGGAAGCAAAATTCAAGATCTGCTGATCGTATGTGCCGGAAACCAGGAGCGCCGGATCAGAATATTCATTCAGAACACCCACATATTCTGCAAAATCTTCCAGACGTTCATCATCGAACTTACCGCCGTCATTCAGCATATCGATGTATGTCGTATCGTCCCGGTCCAGACCTGCATCCAGATAGTTTGCAAAGAGGTGCTGACCGGTTGACCAGTAAAGGTTCGTAGGCTCCGCACAATATCCGACCACCGCTGTGATGCCAAGCTCATCCTTCTTAGAATCTATAGTCTTAAACGCCTCTTCCAGCTTCTTTGTATCCGTCAATGAAGCAGGGTCAATACCCGCTTTATCCACGATATCCTTGTTATAAGCAAGTCCGATACCCTCTACAGTATATGGATACCCGATTACCCCTTCTTCTTCATCAACGTATGCGTTATCTGTGTCGGAAGCCCATTTCTCACCGCTCATATCTTCCAACATTCCGGACCAGTTCTCGAACTCCGGTCCAAGGGCATTTACAAAGATGTCCGGCATATTGCCTGCCTGATAATACCCTTTAATCGTACCCTGGATATCGACGCCGCCGCCCATAGACTCGATCTCTACGGTTATACCCGTCTTTTCCTTGTACATATCAGCAAGTTTTTTAAGTGTTGCGTCAATCTCGATCTTACCATTTACCAGACGGATCGTCTTACCGTCAGAACCAGAAGAAGAACCGCCGCCTGATCCGGAATTACTGTCAGAATCGCCGCCTGATGATCCACATGCTGCTAACCCTAATACCATTGTCGCTGCTAAAAATGCTGCAATAACTTTCCTTTTCATTTTGTCCTCCACATGTTTGATTATTTTTATAACATGTTATAAATGGTCTAACCTACCTTTTGCGCATAAGGTATCTTGCTAGATATATTAGCATTATTTTTTAGATTTATCAACACCTTTTGCGCATAAGTTTTAAAAAATATATCTAAAGATATATTTTTGTAAGAATTTCACAAATTATTTCAAAGATAATTATACAAAATCACAACGTTTCAACTTATGCGAAAAAGTATTTTTACACAAAAAACTGCGGGCAAAAGTTCCACTCATATATCAAACTACACAAGTGAAACTTTCGCCCGCAGTCTTACCAAAGCTCCGTTTTTTTGTTTTCTCTCTTTACTTTACACCGGCGTCACGGTCCTCTCCGCAGCCGCCGTAAGAACCAATCCTCTTCACACTGTCCCTTATGACCAGCTCGACCGGAAGCTTAACATCCCAATCCGGGATCTCTTCACCCTGGATCATCTTAATCAGCGTATCCACGGCAAGTTCACCGCGCCGGATCGGATCCTGGTGAACCGTCGTAAGCGCCGGCCGGATGATCCTGGAGATTAATACGTCGTCAAACCCTGTAAAAGACAGATCTTCCGGTATCCTGATCCCCCGGTCGCTGAAATAACTCATCAAAAGAACCGCCCAATAATCCGAGCAGCACATGAAAGCCGTATAATTTCTGGACATATAATAAAGCTCTTCCATGCTGGCCTCCATCTCTGTCACTCCCCGCTGGATGATCAGCAGATCCTTCGAATCCGCCTTAATCCCGTATTTGGCCAGAGCCCTCTGATGTCCGATATAACGGGTATAATCTACGCCTTCCATGTTGTCCGCCAGGAACGCGATCCTCCTGTGGCCCCGCTCTAACAGATGAAGCGTCATCTCATAAGCTCCCTTTTCATCCTCCAGCCCCACATTCACATAATTCATGATATCTCTGGGGGCATAGCTGTCTATCAGGACGATAGGATTCTTGTATCTGCTCCTGATCTTGACAAAATCATCGTGGAGAATCCCAAGCAGAATCAATCCGTCCACATTCCAGGTCAGAACATTCCTGATAAGCTCCTGAATATCGTCGGACGTATAGATCATCATGAAATATCCCCTGCGGCGGATCTCTGCCTCAATCGCCCCAAGCAGTACGCTGAAGAACGGATCTGCCATTATATTGTCATACTGTCCTTTTCTGCCCTTTATGGAAACGCCGATGATCTTGGAACATTTCTGAGACAGGCTCCTCGCGCTGTTATTCGGGACATAATCATATTCTTTCAATAACTTTTCCACCCGATCTACCGTCTTCTGCGAGACTTCGCTCGTCTTTCCATGGATAACATTCGACACGGTCGTCGTGCTGATCCCCAACATATCAGCCATATCCTTAATCGTTATCATAAATATACCTCCCTGTGAACCGCCAATATACCCTAAGGATTTCCACAAAATTATAACACAAACCCGAAGACGCAACAAGTTGTCACCGGATTTCAATCTGTACTTTTGTGCACATTGTATAGAATTATTAAATAATTCTGCCGAAGCGGCATAAATATTATTTTCAGATTGCGTTTTGTCCGAAAAAGAGGTACATTAATGATATAAATATTCTGGAGGTACGACCAATGAAACGAACAGCAGGAATTCTACTTCCCATCACCAGCCTGCCTTCCCGATATGGTATCGGCTGTTTTTCACAGAGTGCATACGATTTTATTGACTGGCTTAAGGAAGCCGGACAGTCTTACTGGCAGATCCTGCCGCTTGGACCTATCGGTTACGGCGACTCCCCTTATCAGTCCTTTTCAACTTTTGCAGGAAATCCTTATTTTATCAGCCTGGAAGCCCTCGTCGAAGAGGGTGTTCTGCACAAGGAAGAGTGCGAAAGCCTTGATTTTGGGAATACGCCGAATGCCGTAGATTATGAGAAACTCTATAAATCCCGGTACACGCTGCTCTACAAGGCCTATCAGCGCAGTTGGATCACGGAAAACCACGATTATCAGATCGTGGCTGATGCAAGGGACGGCGAGGAAGCGCTTACGGCTGTGGAGGAACTGGGGCCGGAGGTGGTGATTACGGATATCTCCATGCCGCTGATGGACGGAATCGAACTGATCAGACGGATACGGGAGACGAACCATACTGTATATATTATCGTACTTAGCTGTCATGATGATTTTGAAT
>CANODD010000080.1 GCA_947564705.1 uncultured Dorea sp.
ATACGGGATTTGATTATTATGCAGGTGAAAATGTTGATGTTGTGGGAGATGCTCATGAATTAAGTAAATACTTTAATAAAAAATTTGACTTGATCTTTAGCAGCGCGGTATTTGAGCATTTGGCAATGCCGTGGAAAGTTTCTGCAGAAATCATTAAATTATTAAAACTTAATGGGCACGTTTTTGTTGAGACACACTATTCTTATTCGACTCATGAGAGACCGTGGCATTTCTTCCAATTTAGTGAAAACGCTTTAGACATTTTATTCCCGGAAAAATTCGGAATGCATTGTATAAAAAAGGGATGTTCCAATTTGATTGAAGGAAAGTTTTCGGAATATGCTTCAGAATATCTCATAGGTCAGAGGGTTCCCGGTCTATATTGCCATTCGGAGTATTTGGGTCGGAAAGTAGTGGAAGTAGATGAATTAGCGTGGGAAAAATTAAGTCTTGCGGACGTAGTCAAATCTACGGAGTATCCCAGACCTGATAGAGGATAGGAATAAGGCATGAAACGTATTGGTATTTTTGTGTCATATGATGCGTCTGGACAGATGGACGGTTATGTATACTTTCTGCTGAACAGTATGTTGGAGATTGTGCAGAAGCTGGTTGTTATTATCAATGGCTCTGTTAAGAGTTACTGTTATAAAGAGTTAAAAAAGTATTCAGATACCATATTTGTCAGAGAAAATTATGGATATGACGCAGGCGCATATAAAGACGCTTTTACAAGATTTTTAGCGGATGAAAAATGGGAGAACTGGGATGAGATAATTCTGTTTAATGATACGTTCTATGGTCCGTTCCATCCATGGGAAGAAGTATTTAAAGAGATGGATGAAGAAAAGACAGATTTTTGGGGACTGAGCCGACATCCCGGCGGCGGTGACAGGCTGGTGACAGGCAGAGAAGTGCCGCAGCATATTCAGGCATATTTTCTGGTATGTAAGAGCTCGATGTTCTTATCATCCTGCTGGCAGGAGTTCTGGAATGAACTGGAATATCCCGGAACATATTTTGATGCAGTAGAAAAATTTGAGGTGTATTTTTCGGAATATTTTACGAAAAAAGGGTATCAGAATGAAGCCTTCACTGACAAAAGCAGCATTGAAATTGCATATGGCAGAAATCCCTGTATATATTATTTTTATCCATTAATGGTGGATGATAAGTTCCCGATTATCAAAAAAAAGCAGTACGTCTGGAGAATCTGAACAAATTGAAGGAAATTATGGACAATATAAAGAAATGCTCTGGTTACAATGTAGAACTTATTGATGAAAATATGAGAAGGTTATGCGGAGAGAATCAAATCAATCCGCTTGCCCCGTTTGATTTGACTTACCTGGGGAAGTTTTATAATCGGTATCAAAGAGTGTTTATTTACGGACATGGTGATTATGGAAAAGGGATTGCAGAATACTTTCGCTATAAAGGCTGGAAATTAGATGGATTTGTAGTCACGGATCATACAGAGAAGGAGCAGGATGTGTTTGCATATAGTGATATGCATTTTGATTCTGAAGACGGGATTATTCTGGCATTAGGAGAGAAAGGATTTCATGAGGTTTATCCAACAGTTAAAAAAGAGTTGAATACCGGACAACTGTGTTACCCGCAGTATGAGTTTGAAATGTAGCCAAAATAGTACCGGATAAGAATAAATGGTCGGGGAGGAAGACGTGAGAAATGTATATGATATACGATATGAAGATAATCTGATTTATATATTACCGGAACAAAGCAGCGGAATTTATCAGAGCGCGTCATCAGAAGTTTATGGAAAGACAGTGGTAATTATTTACTTGTTTTATATGGACACGCTTTCCGTTTATTGGCCTTATATTGACGGGATTCCGGTGGAAATCGATGTCTGTCTGCTTTCCTCCAGGGAAGAGGTACTCGAGGAGGCTCGGATACATATAGAAGCATCCGGCAGGAAGAGGGTCCGGTATATGCTTAAGGAGAACCGGGGTCGGGACGTGAGCGGTCTTTTAGTTACAGGAGCGGATATTATAAAGGATTATGAGTATATCTGTTTCCTTCACGATAAGAAAGAACATTGTGAGGAAGTAAAGAAGGACACGGAACTGTGGATTGAAAATCTGTGGGGAAATATGATTGGCGGTACAGAATATATCAGTCATATTCTGTGTCTGTTTTTGAATAATCCCAAACTGGGCGTACTGGCACCGCCGGAGCCTGTTGGAGATCATTTTTGTACATGGTACGGCTATGGCTGGCATGACTCCTTCGATATTACAGACGAGTTGGTAAAAAGGCTTCATCTGAATGCAGATATAAGGCCGGATAGACCGCCGGTTACGATAGGAACGGTGTTGTGGTTCAGGCGGAGGGCTTTGCGGAAGTTATTTGATTATGGATGGCGGTATTCTGATTTTGACGACGAGGGATTGAAAAGGCATGACTATCTGAGCTACGGAATAGAGCGTGTTTTTCCTTATGTGGCACAGGATGCGGGGTATGATACAGGTACTGTGATGACGGGAGCTTACGCCGGGAAGCAGACGAATTATCTGCAGCATGCGGCGAACCTGATTTTCAAAGAGGCGGAGGCATTTTTTCCTGTGAATAACCTGGCAGATCTGGAGCGTTATAGAAAGAACAAAAGCCGGATTATCGAGTTTGCAAAAGGGAACAGAGAAGTGTATCTGTACGGCGCCGGGACGATGGGACGGTTCTGCCTGGCTATGCTGCGGAAAGAGAATATACGGCCGGCGGGATTTCTTGTCAGCGGAGATGGCGGGGATTCCATAATGGAAGATGTTCCGGTGACGAAGTTAGGGAAATTAGATTGCCTGCAGGACAGGGCCGTAATCATCACTGTCTATGGTCCGGATGAGCAGGATGAAATTGCGGAGTCGCTTAGGGAGCGGGGGTGTTGGAATTATATCAGGATGTGGGAGAATGAGGACGAAGTTAATCAGTGAATGCAGGCGTGCAGATACCGTCTATATTTATGGGGCAGGCGCCGTTGCAGATGTTTTATATATTTTTTTGAAGCAAAAGGGGATGCAGAATAAAGTCCGGGCATTTGTGGTTACGAAGCTTGGAGGAAATGTGTCGGAAAAGTTCGGTTTAGAGGTGACGGAATTGGCCGGTAATCTTATAGAGCTTAAAAAGGCTTTGGTGATCGTGGCGGTTCAGGAGGGCATACAGGAGGAAATCGGGAGAGTTTTACATGAAAATGGGATAGCTGGTTTCCTGTGTGTGGATTCGGGAAAATTGCTGGATGACTTCTATGAAGAGCTGTACCGGGAGCCTGTGGATGAACATAAGGTTATGTTCCAGAATCAGTCCGGCGAGGGCTATGGAGGGAATCCCAAATATATTGCGGAAAAGCTCCTGGAAACCGATAAAAGCCGGAGACTGGAGCTGGTGTGGGCGGTGTCCCGTTACAGGGACAGTTTTCCGGAAAGGATCAGACAGGTTATCTTCGGCAGCGAAGAATATTACAAAGAGCTGGCTACGGCAAGGGTATGGGTGGACAACAGCAGAAAGGGACGGTCTGTAAGAAAGAGGGAAGGACAGTTTTATGTCCAGGCCTGGCACGGCGCGGCGCCGGTGAAAAGAGTAGAGTGTGATGTTGCGGACAAGCTTCCGCCTTATTACATAGAGGGGGCAAAGCATGATTCAGAAATGGCGGATGTGTTTTTGTCCGGAAGTGAATTTTATTCAAAGTTATATAGGGACTCATTCTGGTACGATGGAGCGATTCTAAAGTATGGGCTTCCCAGGCATGATGTTTTCTGGCATATGGAGGAGATCAGGGAGAAGGTACGCCGTTTTTACCGAATTGAAAAAGAAGTGTCTGTCGTGCTGTATGCTCCTACATTTCGGGATTATGGTGATACAAAATGCTACGATCTGGATTTGAAAGGGGTACTGGACGCGCTGGAGAGAAGATTTCACAGACCTTTCCGTATGATGGTCAGCAGACATCCGGTCAATTATCAGGAGTATTCCTTTGAGAGGGATGCAGAGTATCTGTCTGTGGGTGAGTATGATGATTTTCAGGAGCTTCTCGCGGCGGCGGATGTTCTGATTACGGATTATTCAGGCTGTATGTATGATTTTTCCTATACGGGAAGACCGGTATTTCTATACCAGAAGGATTATGAGAAGTACTTGGAGGACCGGAATTTTTATATTCCTATGGACAAGCTGCCTTACATTAAAGCACATACAAATGATGAATTACGGAAAGCGATAGAAGAGTTTGACAGAAAGGGGTATACTGTCAGGCTTCAGACATTTATGGAGTCTATGGGGAATTATGACAAGGGAGATGCTTCGGAAAAGGTGGTTAGATATCTGAGGGAGCATGTACTGGATTTTTAGATAGGGCGGCGGGAAAATAAACGGCCGGCAATTAAGCAGTAATGAGTGAGATCGAGGAAAAATTATGAAAAAGCAGAGATATATGCACTGGCAGATCGCATACAGGACAGAGAAGAACGCGCCTTTTCGTCTGGTGGACAACCCTCCGTATGCCTGGGCTGCCGATCCGTTTCTTGTTGAATATAAGGGGACTGTCTACCTGTTTGCAGAGCTTTTTTTATACCGTTCTGAGCGGAACGGAGTTATTGGGTTCTGCTGTTATGAGAATGGCAGGTTTGGAGAATGGCAGATTTCTATGGATGAACACTGGCATCTTTCCTACCCGAATGTGTTTGTCAGAGATGAAGAACTCTTTATGTGCCCGGAGTCTTGGCAGAAAAACGAGGTGGGAATTTACAGGCTGGCTGGGTTCCCGGATAAATGGGTACAGACAGACTGTCTGTTTCACAATGCCAGGTATGTGGACACCACATTTCTGGAGCAGGAAGGGGAACGGTATATTTTTACGTTTGCTCCGGACTTTATCGGGGATAAAGGGAGGCTGCTTTTGTTTCAGGAGAATAGAGATGGTTCTGTAACGGGGCCTATGGTTATCACTTCGGACATTAGCCTTGCAAGACCGGGAGGAAATATCATCCGGCAGGACGGAAAGAGGTTCCGTGTATCGCAAAACTGTCAGAATTCTTATGGAGAGGGGCTGGTTTTCAGTGAGATAGATTCATTGTGGCCGGAATATAAAGAGCATGTGGTCAGGCGTATCTTCCCCAAAGATCTGAATATCGAGACAAAGAAAGAAGTTCTGGGTGTCCATACATATAACAAGCTTGGAGACATGGAGGTTATTGACCTGAAATATTATGCTCCTTCATTTTCAGAATATATGGCGGCAAAGCGGACGCATAAGGTTTTTTTGAATAAATATAAGAGGTGATTAGATGCGTAAGAAAGAAAAGGTCATTCTTTTCGGAAGGGGAATGGTTTATGAACGGAAGAAAGAGCGCCTTTTTCGGGATTATGAGGTGACGGTGATTCTTGATAACAGGGCGTCTTTGGAGGAGAACGGCGGGACAGACCGGGAAAACGGGGTAGAAGTAGTGAATCCGGCGGAGATTATCCGTTATCCGGAAGGAAAGGTTATCTTATTGTCCTATGCAGTGGGAGATATGTATAAACAGCTCAGGAGTCTTGGGGTTGACGGAGAACGTATCTGGTTCGGCGTGATGATGGAGCCTTACAATACGTTTGAGAAGATGCTGTTTTCCGGGAGCGGAGAGCTGGTTTTTCATGAAGGTGAGATAATTTACCGGAATGAAGAACTGGGCCTGTGTGTTGAGACGGATTCTTCTGATTTGGAGAGTGTGGCTGATTCGCTGAAAAGTACGCCGTTATATCCCGATTCTAAGAAAATTCTGGATGGACTTTTGCTGGCTCCTTTAGATGATACTTATGGAATGGGGCGGGGGACACCGGTTGACAGGTATTATATAGAAGCATTTCTGGATTCTCATAAGGACTTGATTTGTGGGAAAGTGATGGAAATCGGAGACCGTATCTATACAGAGAAATTCGGAAAGGAGAGGGTTACGGAATCGGTTATTCTGCATGTGGAAAGAGAAGATCTGAAAATGAATCAGATAAAAGGAGATTTATCTACAGGAGAAGGTCTGGAGCCGGAGAGTGTGGACTGTCTGATCTGTACGCAGACACTGCCTTTTATTTATGATGTTCAGTCCGCGGCGGATCATATCGTAAGCCTTCTGAGAGGGGGAGGGACTGCGCTTATAACGGCAGGAGGTATTTCACAGATCATCCAATATGAGAGAATTCACTATGGACATTTCTGGAGTTTTACGGAGCAGTCATTAGGGAAGTTATTTGAAAATAATAGGGAGGTGGAGTCTGTGGATGTAATGGTTTATGGAAATGTGAAGACGGCGTCGGCTTTTCTCTATGGAATCAGCAGTGAAGAACTGGACCCGAGCGAGCTGAAGGTTCAGGATTCGTGTTATCAGGTGATTGTTGGGGCTTGCGTGAAGAAAAGGCAGGGGAAGAGATGAAGAAGATTTTACATATGATGCCGCCGGAAGTCAGTAACGGTGTATTCCGTTATGTGTTTAATCATATGCCTTATATGGATCGGTCGAAATATGAATTTTCCTTCCTGACCAGGGCAGCGGAAGACTTGGTGAGAGCAAAGGAATATGAAGAGTATCATTTCCCTGTTTATCCTCTGAACGGCGTTCAGCGAAAAGGACGCGAAGAATTTATAAAGGAGATCCAAAGTGTCTTAAGTCATGGATTTGACGCGGTTCATCTGCATACCAGTTCATGGAGAGGATTTTTGATTGAAGAAATAGCGATGAAAATGGGGATCCCGAAGGTGATTGTTCATTCCCACAGTTCAGGAATTGATTTTATTGATGCGGCAAAGCGGGAGGAGCAGATAGCGGAACATGAATTTTTTAAAGAGCAGTTTACGATGGATTACGCGACAGATGTGTGCGCATGTTCAGAACCGGCGGCAGACTGGCTCTTTCCGAAGGGGATTAAAAGAGACCGGATACGGATTCTTCCGAATGCAGTTGATGTGAAAAGATACCATTTTAACAGGAACATCAGAGATAAGATCCGAAGCGGGCTTGGAATCGAGGACAGGATCGTGATAGGGCACGTGGGCAGATATAGTTATACGAAGAATCAGGAATTTCTGGTCCGGTGTTTTGCGAAAAGCCGGAAGAGGAATCGGGATTTGTATCTGATTTTAATGGGGCAGGGGGAAAATATTGCGTCGGTGCAGAAGCTGGTGGACAAGCTTGGAATGAATGAGAATGTGAGATGCTTTGGCTGGCGGGACGACATTCCGGATTTTTTACAGGCGATGGATGTATTCTGTCTGCCTTCTGTGTTTGAAGGACTGCCGATATCAGCGGTCGAGGCACAGGCAGCGGGCTTAAAGTGCCTGATTTCCGATCATGTAACGGAAGAAGTAAAGATTACAGACTTAGTAAAGTTCCTTCCTCTTGAGGAGGAGCGTTGGGTGGAAGAACTGGCAGTATGTAAGGCGGATGCGGACAGAAGCCGGCAGGACGAAAAGCTGTCAGAAGCCGGATATGATATCCGGATTGGGGCTAAAAGACTGGAAGAACTTTATGAGTAATCAGGTTAATTATGGTGGATCAATTAAGCTATGGTAGAGAATTTAGACAAATACGATATAGTTGTAGGTTATGGGATAGGGCAAAATTATGAGCAGATAAAGGATCAGATTGCGGAGAGAATAACGCTTGATTACTTAGCGGATAGAAAATGGGAAAATTCGGAGATACAGGAATATGACAACATTCCTATTATACATTTGCAGGAACTGAAACAACAGAAAAATACATTAGTGGTACTTTTTCCAAAATCTCATACGATGCGGGAAGTAATAATAAGGGAACTGAAGGGAGCAGATATTGATATTTGCTGTATTCATGATTTATTTATGGCGGAGTATACTGTCAACAGCAATGATTTGATTCAGCTGCTGCCTGAAAGGGAATATCATGTCGGGTTTGATAACCGGATTATATTTGATGAGACAGTCCCTCAAAACATTACGATTCACTTTTCTGGTAAAAATAATTTGCTTTATTTGGGAAAAAATCTGGCGGTAGAGCATTTGGAAATATATTTTGGAAATCATGGATCTTGCAAGATTGGAGACGGTACGTCTATACAACAGGTTATGTGTTTTGTGTCTGACGCTGAAGTACGGATCGGGGCAGATTGTATGTTTTCAAGTGGAATTGTGATTCGTACGGATGACGCTCATCATATTTTTGATGGGACGACACATCAAAGAATTAATATTCCTAAAAATGTAATCATTGGGAATCAGGTCTGGATTGGATATCAGGCAGTTCTTCTTGCCGGTGCATGTATTGGTACGGGTTCCGTTGTCGGGGCAAGGGCAGTAACTTCTTCTTGTTTCAAGGAACATAGATTGATTGCCGGATGTCCGGCAAAGGTTATACGTGAGAACGTATGCTGGAGCAGGGATAATACAGAGGCTTTCCAGCGCAGCAGGCTGGAAGATTGTATTGACCAGAGCGCTTTAAAATATATGTAAAATTTTGTAAAAAGAAAGTGGAAGAGATATGAGTGCTAAAAAGAAAATATATATTTTTGGGGCACATTCCAGGGCCCGGACACTTGTCAGATATCTGCAGTATCTCTATCCGGAAGTAGAGATAGAGGCATATTTGTATGATAATGAAGAACCCAATCCCAATTATATCGGGGAAATACCGGTGTTAGAATTGAATAAAGAGGCGCAATTACATACCGATTATCCGGTATATATAGGGACAAGGGGAATCTATCATCCTCAGATTGCCAAGAAGCTTAAAGTCCTTGGATTTGAAGAGATCCATCCGGTGACGGTGGAATTGGACCAGCAGCTTCGGAATGCTTATCTGAAAAAATATCTTACCAACACCGGACGGAGTTTTTCCAAGATTGAGCAGCTTAACGATAAAGTAGAAAAATCTGCCGCGGTATATGTGGTCCGCTCGGTATTTGATAAAGCGCTGTGTAAGCCGTATGAATTGGCTCCTTATGAAAAAGAGATTCAGGCAGGCGCGGCCCTTACTCAGGAACGTCTTTCGGATGAAATGGTGACGGATGATACCGGAAAGCATATCTCTGCCAGAAATAAGCAGTTTTGTGAGTTGACTGTTCTTTACTGGATCTGGAAGAACGCGGCGGAGGATATCGTGGGAATGGTGCATTATCGGCGGCATTTTATTCTTCCGGAGGATTGGACGGAACGTATGAGAAGGAATGAGGTGGATGTGATTCTGCCGGTGCCGTTATATGTCGCGCCGAGTGTAGGCGATAATTATAGAGAGCGTCATGATCCTTCTGACTGGGAATGTATGATGCAGTATTTGAAAGAGAATCACGGGGGAGAATATAGCCAGGCGGAAGAATTTTTTGCGAAGAATCTATACTCACCCTGTAATATGTTCATTATGCGAAAAGAAGTATTAGATGAACTGTGCACATGGTTGTTCCCTATTTTATTTCAGGCGGCAGGGTATGGCGGAGAGAAAGAAGATCGTTATCAGAACCGTTATCCGGGTTTTCTCTCGGAAAGGCTGATGTCGTTTTATTTTGAAAAGCATAGAAATCGATATAAGGTGGTTTATGCAGATAAGAATTTTTTGACATGATAGACAGATATAGGCCATGTTACCTGTCACGTTGAAAGGATTCTAATGGAACAGAAGTCAAATGAAGATAGTGGGAGAAAACAGATGAAGGAGGATATGGACTTTGAGATCTACTGGGACGGAGCATGCATCCGTGAACTGATCTTTTAAAGTAAGAAACTATTTATGACAAAGATAAAGTCGAATGGAAACATACCGGGGCATGCGTTCAGGCAAGCTGTGATTATCTATGTATGTCAAGGCGGCGAATTTAAAAGAATTGAAAGAGAGAATTTAATAATTATTGAACCCACAGCCCAAAGTTGATATACTATCAACAATAGGGCTGTTTTTTGATATTTTATTCTGACTTTATTGAGGAATACATGGCTACGCCTAATATCACAACTCCGCCGGCTAATTCCCGTACGCTTGGCACTTCTCCCAGGAAAAGCAGGGCATAGAGGATTCCATAGACGGTTTCCATTCCGGATATGATTCCGGCGGTCTGGGCTCTCACGCTTTTTTGGGCGGATACATACAGGGAGTGGGCGAACGCTGTACAGATGAATCCGACGAATGCGATTCCGGCAAGGTCCAGAGGCCGCCAT
>CANODD010000081.1 GCA_947564705.1 uncultured Dorea sp.
GTTCCGAAAACCTATAGGTTTTCGGAACGGTTTTTCTCCTGAAATAGTTACCTTATTCTAATATATTATCAACAAATAGTCAATATACTTACTGCCTCTTTTTTGTTGATTATATCTAAAAATTCCCTTTACAAAACCTTTCTGATAACCTATACATTTTCGGAATGATTTTTCATGGAAAAACACCGTATTGACAGGTGTTGCGAGTACTTTGGGTAGTGCGAAACTAACTTTTCCTTAACGATAGATTTCATCATGAAGTTTCCTTTATCTGTTTTCTTGCAACTGACATCAAGAGGGAAACTATATGTATGGGAAGGGGTTTCGGCTTCTTCTCTTTATTTTGTTTATTGCAAAATGGTGTGATTTAAGACGAAGGCGGCGGAAGAAATGATAGTACTATTGATTGGCGGCAGCAGCCGGTTAATGGATTCTATGATTGACAAGATGAATAAAAGCGGTCATCAGGTATATCTGTTAACCGGGCGGAAAGATAAGCGTTCTTCATATAAACGTGTATTTGAAAAATATAATTTTGAATATGAGACAGACAGTATTGAGGATATTTTTAAGAGTATCCAGCCGGAACTGGTTATATTTATGGGGGCTTATGATACGAATTTTAACTGGAGCATGGCGAGACAGGAGTCCGTACGTTATTCTACGGCCCTAACGAATCTGTTGTCGGCATATTCTGTGACGGGGAAGGGACGGTTTGTATATTTTTCGTCTCATGAGGTATACAGCAGCGTCCACGGAGCCAATGTAAAGGAAGACGTCATTGCGGAACCCAAGGGATTGAAAGCTTTGGCTATTGCGCATGGCGAGGAGCTTTGCAACAGTTACCGGACCACCCAGGGCATGGATACCATGATTCTGCGCTTCGACCATGTCTACGGGATACCGAAGAAAGGCGAGAAGCTTACGGACCCCTGTTTTAAAATGTGTCTGGAATCGTTAAAGAGCGGAAAGATATCTGCAAACAGCAGGAATTCATTCTCTATGATTTATTTAAAGGACGCAATTGAATACGCGTACAAGGCGATGATGAATACCAAACCGTCGCAGGTATGTTATCATATATCCTCAATGGAAGAGATAAACGATACACAGTTGGCTGAGTTGATCCGAAAGCATATGGGCGGAAAGACGGAGATTGTTGATAATTCGGTAGGAGCAAGCCACCGGTTAATCCTGGATGGGAACAGATATCTGGAAGAATATGATATGCGGGTTTTTGTCCCGTATGAGACGGGTGTACAGAAGATTGTACAATATATGAAGCGGCACAGGGAAGACTTCTTGAAGGATGAGGATGCCGGACAGGGGAAGTGGGGAAAACTCTTACACAATGTAAAGGTGATTATAAAGAAATTAATACCTTTTGCAGAGAATTTTATTTGTTTTATACCGTTTTTTATGCTGAATAACCGGGCGGTAGGCAGTGAATATTTCAGCAAGCTGGACTTCTACCTGTTGTATGTATTGCTTTTTGCGATTGTACACGGGCAGCAGCAGGCCCTGCTTTCCGCGGTTCTGGCGGTGGGCGGATATTGTTTTCGGCAGATGTATGAACGTACAGGTTTTGAAGTATTGCTGGATTACAATACATATGTATGGATCGCGCAGTTATTTATCCTGGGGATGGTCGTAGGGTATATGCGGGATCAGTTAAGATATATTCAGGAAGAGAATGAGGAGAATGTCGATTATCTTCATGGAAAACTGGATGATATTGAGGATATCAACGACAGTAATATCCGTATGAAGCAGAGCTTCGAGATGCAGGTTATGAATCAGAAAGACAGCCTGGGAAAGATGTATGAGATTACCTCCCGTCTGGATGCGTATGAACCGGAAGAGGTACTGTTCTATGCGGCGGAGATGTTATCTAAGCTGATGGAGAGCAAAGATGTGGCGATCTATACGGTGGCGAACGGAGATTACGCCAGACTCTTTTCCGCAACCTCGAAAGAAGCGCGGAAATTAGGAAGTTCTGTCAAATACACATCCATGGAGAGCATGTATGATGAAATAAAAGAACGCAGAGTCTATATCAATAAGACGATGGAAGAGAAGTTCCCGCTTATGGCGAGCGCCGTGTATTCTTCAGATCAGATGCAGTTGATTCTGATGATATGGGGAATCCCGTGGCAGCGGATGACGCTGGCGGAGGCGAACCGGCTGACGGTCGTAGGAGCGTTGATTCAGGATACGGTGGTACGTGCCAACCGCTATCTGGATGCATTAAAAGACCGGCGTTATGTGGACGAGACAAATATACTGGACGAGGAGGCGTTTACCCATCTGGTCAACGCATTCTTCCGGGCGAGACACAAGGGGCTGACGGAATGTTCCATGATTAAGGTCGCGGGAGTCGGAGAGTATAATAAACAAGAGGCGGCGAGAGCCTTAAGCGCTCAGATACGGCAGACGGATTATCTGGGGATGCTTAAGGGGAGTTTATATGTGTTATTGTCGAATACGGACCAGGAGGGAGCGAGGAGCGTAATAGATCGTTTCCTGCAAAAGGGATATCGCAGCGAGTTAAAAGAGGTGGCGGCATAATGCCGGATTGGAGCAGAGATATATTTCTGATTGTAGTTATTATAAATGCGGTGATAGCGGTGATCTATCTTTTATGGGGAGTCTTATTGGTGGTCCCGATGAAAGAGCAGAAGACGGAGAAGGAATGGGAGAGGATGTTCGATAACAGACGTGCTTTTCTGATCAAGTTCTTCGTTATGTTACTGTGTCCGGTTATAGGGCCGCTCTTTTTTATCATATCATATTTGCTTGATAAGGCTCTCTTCTGGACGGCTCCGGATCTGGAGGACGTTATTTTCAGTAAGGACCGTGTGAAGATCCAGCTAAAGGCAGACGAGGAGAGGGTTAGGAATATGGTTCCCCTTGAAGAAGCCCTTGCAATCAATGAAAAGAAAGATCTGCGTACGGTTATGATGAATATGGTCAAAGGCGAGATACAGGATTCGCTGGCGGCAATTGCGCTGGCCTTGGACAGCGAGGATTCCGAGTCGTCGCATTATGCGGCGTCTGTCATGACGGATGAACTGAACGAGTTCCGCAGAAAAGTACAGTCCCTGTCCTGGGAGATCCTGCAGGAGGAAGAGGACGAGACGGAATATGAGGAAATGTTGATTGATTATATGAATCAGGTGTTGAAGCTGCGGATATTTACGATTATTGAGCAGAGACGGTTTGTACATATTATGGCGGATACGGCGGAAAAGCTTCGGCAGAAAGATCAGTCGAGATTAAAAGAAGAGCAGTATGAGAGCGTATGCTTAAGACTGATGGAGATAGAAGATTATACGGATTCAGAGAAGTGGTGCGCATGGCTTGCAGAGCAATATCCGGAACGCCTCAGCGCTTATACGTGCAGATTAAAGCTATATTTTACACTGCAGAATAAGGAAGCCTTTTTTACGACATTGAACGATTTGAAAAAATCCGACGTTGTGATAGACCGTGAAACGTTGGAGTTAATACGGGTTTTTAGTTAAGAGCAATCAGGGAAAAGCGAGAGGATAAAGATGATATCGCGTCGGAATTATTTTGCAATCACTATCGTTATGTTTATCATTTTTTTTATGTTCCTGTCCACCGGGGTTATAACGGAGATATGGAACGAATATGAGACGAATTCCTATTCGAAAGACAGCAGGAAATTACCGGGGAAGAGCGAAGTATATTCGGTAAGCAGAGGTGCGGAGGGAGAGATTCCGGGTCATTCGAGAGATTTTATTGTGTATGTCGGCGGGAAAGAAATGGAGGAAGCCGTGGAAATTTGGGCTTCCTACACCAAGAAGAATATGGAAGGCTATATCTCTTTGACGCAGTGCGGGCAGGCGGAATGGAAAGAGGAGCAGAGGATTCCGAGTATGCTTGTTATTGATTCCGGCCATATCAGGTGGGAGGAAGGAGAAGAACTGGAATATCTGGAGAAATGTCTGGAGGAAGGCATTGATGTGGTCTTCTGCAACATGCCGGATGCGTCTGTGATAAAGAAAAGCCGGAGAATACAGAGTTTGTTCGGAATTCGCAGTGTGAAGGCAGAGAGGACTGACGTTAAAGGAGTACATCTGTACGAGGGCTTTTTGCTGGGAGGGGAGGCCGTCTATCTGACGGCGGATAAAAAGGAGCAAAAGAAGCGGCAGGATATGGATCTGACTCTTCCGTGGTACGAACTGGAAGCAGGTACCGAAGTGTATATGAAAGGGGTCACAGATGAGGAGGTTACAGAATCAGAGGAATATCCGGTCATTATATGGAAGAAAAATTACCGCGGCGCATGTCTGATGACTGTGAACGGGAGATATATGGAGGATTTCGGAGGGATCGGTATCTTATCCGCGATGGTCGCTCAGATGGAACTCTATGATCTCTATCCTGTTGTAAATGCCCAGAGTATCGTGGTCGCCGATTATCCGGTTCTGGCCCAGGAGAACGAGGAACAGTTAATGGATGTCTACAGCAGAGATATGCAGGGAGTGGAGCGGGACGTCCTATGGCCGGAAATTATGTCCGTCTACCGAAGAAACAGGATGGGACTGTCCTGTATGATGGCGCCGCAGTTGGATTATGAAGACGATCTGCTGCCGGATCGGGAACAGCTTCACTATTACGTGAAGAATCTGAATAAGGAAGATACGGAGGTGGGTCTCTCCGGTGTCAGTATATCCGATACACAGCTTAGGGATAAGCTGAGCGTAGATTATGATTTCATACATGGAGAGCTTCCGGAGTATCAATTTGCTTCTTTCTATGCGGGAAGTATGAATGAAGATGAAATAAAAGCCACAATGGCCGGGGAAGATATGACTTCGGTAAGAACAGTTATAGAAGAAGACAGGAGGGACGATGAGATCGTAGGATATCTGTCGGAGCATGTGACGAAGCAAAAGGTTCTTTCCGACGGCTTTACCCATACTTATCGGGATGACCTCAGGATCAAATGCGTAGAGACGATGCTGGGTTATACGAATATCCTGATCGACGTAACCGACGCCTTGTATCCGAAGGATAAAACTGACAGTTGGGAGAAGCTGGCGGAGGACCTGGGATGGAATATTCGGGATTATTGGAAAGGGTTCCGAGAGTTTCAAGGCGCCACAGCGTCAGAAAGCGACGAGTATATCCGAAGGTTTTTAGCTCTGGATTATAGTTGGCAAAGAGACGGCAAAGACATTCGTCTGCAGGTATTCAATGTGCGGGAACCGGTTTGGTTTATACTTAGGACGCATAATGAAGCAATAGACCGGATGGAAGGCGGTTCCTTTACCGAGTTGGAAGAAGACGTCTTTTTGCTTGAACTGGAGGAGGCAGAAGCGGTGATCACGATGAAGAGTACGGTGTTAACTTACGAGTATTAATCTATACATAAGAAAGAGAGTTTGCTATGAAGATCTGTCTGATAGCGGAGGGCTGCTATCCATATGTGGTAGGCGGTGTGTCCAGTTGGATACACCGTTTGATACAGGCCTTCCCCAACCAGGAATACATCATCCTGACAATCGTAGCCAATCGTTCTTATAGCGGCAAGTATGTCTATGAATTACCGGCAAATGTGTCGGAGCTATATGAACTTTACCTGGAGGATTACGATTGGGGCAGGAAAAGAAAACGTAAAAAATTATTGAAGAAAAAAGAATATAAAGCGTTACGCAGTCTTCTTCTAAATCAGAAGGTGGACTGGGAGACTTTGTTTGATCTGTTTCAGAAAAGGTCGCTTTCGGTCAATAATCTGTTGATGTCGGTAGATTTTTTTAATGCCGTTACGGATTGTTATAACCTGAATTACAGCCAGATCGTTTTTTCGGATTTTCTGTGGATGATGAGGTCCATCTATCTGCCTATGTTCCACACTCTGAAAATGAAGATTCCGAAAGCTGATTTGTATCATTGCACCGCCACCGGTTATGCGGGAATACTGGGAAGTATGGCGAAGTATCTTCACGGAGGGCGTCTCTTGATATCGGAGCATGGGATCTATACGAGAGAGAGGGAGGAGGAACTGATCAAAGCAAAGTGGGTGCAGGGGATCTATAAGGATATATGGATCGAGCAGTTCCGTAAGATGTCCAATCTGGCTTACGACAGGGCTGACCTGGTGACCAGTCTGTACGAGCACGCACGGGAGTTGGAGGTGGAACTGGGCTGTCCGTTTGAGAAGACTATCATTACGCCCAACGGGATCTCGGTGGAAAATTTTCAGAATCTTCCGGAAAAGACCGAGGAAGAAAAGGGTCGGGTCTATGTGGGAGCCATACTTCGCGTTGCGCCTATAAAAGATATTAAGACTTTGATACATGCGTTCAGTTTTGCAAGGGAAGAAGAACCTTCTTTGAAACTATGGATTATGGGGCCATGGGAAGAGGAAAAGGAATATGCGCAGGAATGCTTTGAGCTGGTGGAAGCGGAAGGAATTTCAGACATCGAATTTACAGGAAGGGTTGATGTAAAGGAATATCTGGGAAAGATGGATCTTACCATCCTGACCAGCATCAGTGAAGGGCAGCCGCTGACGATATTGGAAAGTTTCGCGGCGCATAAGCCGGTCATTGCTACAGACGTGGGAAACTGCAGGGGATTGATCATGGGGGAAGACGACGAGTTTGGCGCCGCGGGAATCGTAACCCATATCATGAATGTAGAAGAGATTGCGCGCGCCATGGTGTATCTGGCCAGAAATGAGGCGATGCGGCTTTGGATGGGGGAAAATGGTTATCGAAGAGTTCTTGCCAAGTACCAGTATATTTATATGATTAAGGCGTATCGCGGCATATATAAGGATTTCGCAGGGAGTATGGGATTGGATTGGAAAGAGGACGAAGCAGAGAAAGAGACCTGGGAAAGAATGGAAATCCGGGAGAAAGAGCAAGTTCAGAAAGAAAGAGAAATCCGGCAGGAAGAACCGGGTCAGGGAGGAGAGAGCGGAGTGGACATCAGCTTCTGCGGAGATCTTGCAGGAAGTATGGGGCTGTTTTGGAAGGAAGAGGATATGAAGGAAGAGATACAGATTCAGGAGGAAGAAGGGCAGATTCAGGAGGAAGAAGGGCAGATTCAGGAGGAAGAAGGGCAGATTCAGGAGAAAGAAGGACAGATTCAGGAGGAAGAAGAACAGATTCAGGAGAAAGAGATCGGTCGCGAAGAAGTAGCCCAGGAGGAACAAGTTCAGGAAGAGGAGCAGATTCAGAAAGAAGAAAACGAGAAGAAGAGGTCTGAAAAGGATAAAACCGGGAAGAAGTCTGAAAAGAAGAAGTCCAAAAAGAAGAAGTCCGAAAAGAAGAAGTCCCAAAAGAAGAAATCCGAAGAGAAGTCTGAAAAGCAGTCCCAAAAGAAGGGGTCCAAAAAGAAGGAATCCAAAAAGAAGGAATCCGAAGAGAAGTCTGAAAAGAAGAAGTCCAAAAAGAAGGAATCCGAAAAGAAGAAAGCAGAAAAGGAAAAAACTGAGGAGAAGGAATCTAAGAAGAAATCCGGGAAGAAGTCTAAGAAGAAATATGGGAAGAAGTCTGAAAAGAAAAAATCTGAGAAGATGAAAACGGAAAAGAAAAAGTCTGAAAAGGGGAAAAGCGAAGAGAAAACAGGGAAGAAGCTAAAAAAGGAAAAATCCAAAAAGAAGAAGTCCGAGAAGGTGAAAAAACTCAGGAAGAAGGATAGGTCATGGCAGGAATAGGAGTAAAGCTCAATAATATATTTCAGAAAAACAGCATTACGGCGGATCTTGTAGGTTTCACATACAGTACGGCGGTCACCGTAGCGCCTATGTTTGTGGTGATTCTGAATATCCTGCTGATGGGCTGGGTATTGGGATTTAATAAGGTAGGATATCTCAACCGGGAACTCTTTTCCTGTACGGTGTTGTATACATTTATCTTTTCCTTACTGACGGTTTCCCCGTTTAACGCGGTGTTATCCAGGTATATGTCTGACGTCATCTATGAGGAGCGGTATCAGGATATCTTACCCTGCTACTATCTGGGGCTGCTTATGAATCTGACTTTAAGCTGCCTGGTGGGGATTCCTTTCTGCCTGTGGGAACACTTTGTGGGCGGCGTGAAAGTATTCTATGTGTTCACCGGATTTTGCGGTTACATTTCCCTTGCAATGGCGATCTATTCCATGATATATCTGTCTATCTGTAAGGATTATGAGAAAATATCACTCTTCTATACAATCGGTATGCTTGCGGCTTTTATTTTCTCCCTGGTTTTGAGATTTCTTTTTCGCTGGAGTATAACAGAGAGCATGCTTTTTGCGTTGGCGACGGGTATTTTTCTGATTGCGGTGTTGGAATTCTCTTTTGTAAAGCGGTACTTTAGAAATAACAGTAACCAGTACAAGAAGGTGCTGGGGTATTTTAAGAAATACTGGCAGTTGGTGGTGACTAATTTTCTGTATATATCCGGAATGTATGTCCATAATTTTGTTTTTTGGAGTACGGATATGAAAATGGTTGTGGTTGACAGTTTTGTCTGCAGCCAGCCGTACGACATGGCAAGCTGCCTTGCGATGTTTACCAATATATCAGCGACGATTATCTTTATCGCTCATATAGAGATGCATTTTCATGAGAAATATAAGGCTTATTCCGAGTCCGTAATCGGAGCGAAGAAAGCGGATATAGAGAATGATAAAAGGCGGATGTTCCGGCAGATGGGGAGTTCGTTGATGAATCTGGCCCGTATACAGTTTATTATCACGGTGGTGGTGTATCTGATGTGTATCGTACTGCTTCCCAGGTTTGGTTTTTCGGGACTGGTTATGAGTATCTATCCGTGTCTGGCGGCGGGATATTTCATACTGTTCCTGATGTATTCGGCGATTTTATTCTTGTATTATTTTAATGATATGGCAGGTATGGTATGGACGACATTGGGGTTCTTTCTTGTTACGCTTGCAGGCAGTATCTTCGCGGTGAGATTGGTTGAGATCTGGTACGGAATCGGCGTGGTATTAGGCTCCTTTACCGGTTGGACAGTCGCCTATATGCGGCTGCGGTGGATCGAGAGAAATATTGACAGGCACATATTCTGCAGCGGGGATCTGTTAAAGCGTGGGAAGGGAAAACAACCGTCCGGTAAGGTATATGATAGCGGCGGCGCCGGAAAGATTGCGAAGGAGAGTAACTGAGAGATGATAGGAACAGCGGATATTGTAAAATACGGAATGATTGCGGCAGGCGTTTTTATTATGATTTCCAGTTTTTGGCACCATTCTTACAGGAAACTGACGGTGAACCTCGCTGTAGTGTGGGAGATCTTTGGGGCGATACTGATTGTGACAGGGGTTTTTCCGGTATTATCCTCCTGGACTCATCATATTTCAAGAGGAACAGGTTTGGCGTTGTTTTTTATGGGAGCGGTATGTCTGTGGGGCGGGTTTCAATTCAGTCTGCAGTTGTCCCGTCTGGCGATGAAAAATCAAGAGCTGGCGATACAGGTGTCTCTGTTGATCCAGGAAAATGAGAGAATAATGCTGCAGATAGAAGAACAGGAGGATAGGATGAGAGAATATGAAGAAAAAACTTTTGTTCGCGATTAATACGTTAAGCCGGGCCGGGGCGGAGACCGCTTTGCTGGAGTTACTAAGAAGACTGGACAGTCGGGAATATGATATTTATCTTTATGTGATTACAGGACAAGGGGAGTTGGCGGATAAGCTTCCGGATTATGTCCGGTTGCTGAATTCTGCATTTAGCGCGGAGTCGGTCCTGACAAGAAAGGGCAGAGAGGAACTTATCAGGAGAATATGCCGGTCTTTTTTGCGGAACGGAGGATTGCTTCATAAGCTTCATTATGTTACGAAGAACTTGATAAGCATGGTGAAGGAAAGAAGGATTCGGGTAGATAAGTTATTGTGGCGCGTCCTGTCGGACGGGGCGGAGAGGTTCGATATCTGTTTCGATCTGGCAATGGCGTGGATAGAAGGCGGTTCTGTATATTATGTGGCAGATCATGTGAAAGCACGTAAAAAAGCGGCGTTGATACATATTGATTATGAAAACGCAGGTTATACAAGGGCGATGGACCAGGGATGCTTCGAAGGATTCACAGATATTTTCGCGGTTTCTGAGGAAACAAAGAGGCATTTCTGTAATG
>CANODD010000082.1 GCA_947564705.1 uncultured Dorea sp.
TTCCTGTATCTTACGCAGCTCCCTGGCCAGTTCGATTCCGTTCATAGATTCTTCCATAAATATATCCAGCAGATACAGATCAAACTGTATCTTCCTATTATCTACGTCATCAAGCAAACTGCACGTATCAGAATATATACTGACGTGATGTCCGCCTAAAAAACGTTTCAACAGAAGAGTGTCTTCCATACAGTCTTCACAGACTGCTATCCTCATATGCATCATTCCCCTTTTGTAAATATGTTTCTTATTATAGCATGTTTCATCTGTTATCACGACACTAAGTTTGTCTTTAAACACGCCAATTTTGTCTCTTTGTCTTTACCTTCCACCTTCTGTATGATATAATCAGATCGTTTGGAAAAACAAATGAAACCCAACCGACTTGGCAAGATATGCAAGTATAACTACCAGGAGGAAGCAAGAATGATCACGATGGAACACGTATGCAAATCGTACAAGATTGCAAAAAGAAACGCAGGTTTCGGTGAAGCCGTAAAAGCGCTTTTTCACCGGGATTATGAGATAATCCATGCATTGAATGATGTGTCCTTCACCATCCGCGACGGAGAGATGGTCGGCTACATCGGTCCGAACGGAGCCGGAAAAAGCTCTACGATTAAGATTCTAAGCGGAATATTGACGCCTGACTGCGGAACTGTCCTTGTAGACGGACGGATTCCCTACAAGAACCGAATCAAACATGTCAAAGAAATCGGCGTTGTGTTTGGTCAGCGTTCTCAATTATGGTGGGATGTTCCGGTCATAGATTCCTTTGAATTATTAAAGGATATTTATTCGATTCCAGATCCCCGATACCAGCAAAGCCTGGAAGAATTAACCGAATTATTGAACCTGGCAGAACTCTTACGCTCCCCCGCGAGACAGCTCTCTCTCGGCCAGCGGATGCGCTGTGAGATTGCGGCCTCTCTTCTGCATCGTCCGAGGATCTTATTCCTTGACGAGCCTACCATCGGCCTGGACGCGGTCTCGAAACTCGCCGTCCGCGATTTTATCCTGAACCAGAATAAGACCCACGGCACTACCGTGATACTGACTACCCACGACATGCAGGATATCGAAGCCCTGGCAAGCCGTATCATTCTCATCGGGAAAGGGCGTATTCTGATGGACGGAACATTGGACGATATAAAAAAAGGCGGCGGCAATATCGACGAAACTGTCGCCGAATTATATCGTGCTTATGACATTCAATAGGAGGGGGACACAATCATGAAAAAATATCTATCCTTCTTTCGATTAAGATTCGCAATGGGCCTGCAATACCGGGCCGCTGCCTTTGGGGGCATTGCAACTCAGTTTACATGGGGCGCCATGGAGATCATGATCTTTCGGGCTTTCTACCGGTCGGACGCCTCCGCTTTCCCTATGAGTTTCTCTGCCACGGCGTCCTATCTGTGGCTGCAGCAGGCATTCCTTGCATTCTTCGCCACCTGGATGATGGACGGTGATATCTTCGATTCCATCGTGAACGGAGACGTCGCCTACGAATTATGCCGACCGGTCAGTATCTACAACATGTGGTTTTCCAAAGGGCTTTCCACGCGTCTGTCAAGAGCGGTATTAAGGTGCTTCCCTATTCTGACTGTCGCTGCTCTCCTGCCGCAGCCCTACGGCCTGAACGCTCCTGCCAGCCCGATGCATTTCGTCCTGTTTTTGCTCACATTAATCTTAGGACTTCTCATGACCGTATCGCTCTGCGTTCTGATCTGTATACTGGCGTTCTTTACGATCTCGCCTATGGGGCTTCAGATGGTATTCACTTCCATGACAGATTTCTTCGCCGGAGCTTTAATTCCCCTGCCCTTTTTCCCTGAGAATGTACAGCGGGTCATGGAATTACTGCCCTTCGCCGCCATGCAGAACGTCCCTCTGCGGATCTACGGCGGCAGCATGAGCTGTTATGAGATGCAAAAGGCTGTCTTCCTGCAGATATTCTGGCTTACAGCCATTACATTTACCGGGAAGATGCTCTGCCGTCTGGCCGCGAAACGTATCACAGTACAAGGAGGTTAATGTATATGAACAAAATACGTAAAGCTGTCCGCCTGTACTTCCACTACATATCCATCAATATCCGCTGCGCAATGCAGTATAAGACTTCCTTCTTCCTGACCGCAGCCGGGCAGTTCTTAGTTTCTTTCACCGCGTTTCTTGGAATGTTCGTCCTGTTCCAAAGATTTTCCAGGGTGGAGGGATTCACCTACAGCGAAGTGCTGCTGTGTTTCGCGGTCATGCTGATGGAATTCTCCCTGGCAGAGATGTTCGCCAGAGGATTCGACCGGTTCTCCGGCATGGTAAGAACCGGGGAGTTCGACCGGGTCCTGGTACGCCCTCAGAATGAGATCATTCAGGTATTGGGAAGTAAATTCGAACTCACCCGCTTCGGAAGGATGCTGCAGGCCGCCGTAATGTTCATGTATGGAATTACAAAGAGCGGCATCCAATGGAATTTTCCAAAGATACTCACCGTGATCTTCATGCTGACAGGCGGAACCGCAGTCTTCTTCGCACTGTTTATCATCTACGCCGCGCTGTGCTTCTTCACATTGGAAGGGCTGGAATTTATGAATATATTTACAGACGGAGCCAGAGAATTCGGAAAATACCCGGTCAACGTATATGGACCGAAGCTCCTGCTATTTACCACATTTATAATCCCCTATGCCTTAATCCAGTACTATCCTCTGCTCTATATATTAGGAAGAAGGACAGAACCCTTCTTCCCGTTCCTGCCTCTTCTGGCATGCTGGTTTCTGATTCCGGCGCTGCTGTTCTGGAAATTTGGAGTAAGACACTATAAATCAAGCGGATCCTAGCGCAGCATTGTATTCATTTTCCATCCGTCCGGAAATCGAACTTCTGACCGGACGGAGGACTTCTTCTATCGACTTTATCTATATATACATGCTTTTATAAGGTTTATGAATTTGACTTTTCCTTTCTCCGCCACTACACTTAAAGCTAGTATATTCTATAGAACAGAGAGGATAAATTATATGGAAACTTTAGCGTTACCCAAGTCATTTGACGAATTTGTAGATGCGAGAAAAGCCGGATTTTTAAAGGTAAAAGAATATGTAGAAAACGGCGGGCATTTGGTAGGAATGTTCTGTTCTTACACCCCGCTTGAGCTTTTCGACGCGGCAGGCGTCTCCGTCGTAGGACTCTGCGGAACAAGCAACGAGCCTATCGCCGACGCGGAAAAGGTTCTTCCTAAGAACTTATGTCCATTGATCAAATCAAGCTATGGATTTGCTTACACGGAAAAATGCCCCTATACATATTTCTGCGACTTTATCGTCGGCGAGACAACCTGCGACGGAAAGAAGAAGATGTTCGAACTTCTCAACGACATCAAAGAAACCTATGTGCTTCATCTTCCGCAGAGCCAGAAAAGAGATTATGCGAAAGAGATCTGGTATCAGGAAATAAAACTTTTAAAAGAATACATGGAAGAAAGATATGGGATCGAGATCACGGACGAAAAATTAAGAGAAGCTGCCCGCAAAAGAAACGAACTGAGAAAAACACAGATGGAATTATACGCATTACAGGGCGCGGTGCCCCCGGCAATGAAAGCGACGGAAGTCATGTCCACCCTCGCCCAGGGAATGTTCAACTTTGGCGTAGACGCACAGCACGCAAGCTACAAAGCCAAAGTCGACGCCGCAAAAGAAGCGCTGGCAGGCGGAGCAAAGCCCGTGGATGAAAAGGCAAAGAGAATCCTGCTGACCGGCTGCCCCTCTACCGGAGTCATCCAGAAAGTCGGCATGACCATCGAGAACAACGGAGGCGTGATCGTCTGTCTTGACGACTGCGGCGGTGAGCGGACACAGAAAATGCTCGTCGACGAGAATGCCGACGACATCTTAAGAGCGATCTCCGACCGTTATCTTGAGATTCACTGCTCAGTTATGACGACGAATGAAGGCCGCATCGCAAACACAAGAGAGATGTGCCAAAAATACAAGGTCGACGGCGTCGTCGAGATGGTTCTCCAGGCATGCCATACATTCAACGTAGAATCCACTTTGATGCAAAATATGTGTGACGATGAGGGAATCCCGTATATGAAGCTGGAAACAGATTATTCTACAACAGACAGCGGACAGATCGAAACAAGGCTTGCCGCATTTATAGAAATGTTATAATATATGTATGAGTTGCCAGGGTCAAAAGGCCATGTATAACATGCTTGCATGTCAATATATGACTTTGGGGCCCTGGCATCATCTATATACTTTTCAGAAAAAGAGGAGGAAGATAAAAATGTATCAAGTAGGAATAGATATTGGCTCCAGCGCCGCAAAGGCAGCCGTAATAAGCGAAGGCGAAGTAATAAAAACCATCCTTTTAGACACCGGCTTCAGCAGCCGGAAAGTGGCGGATACAATCTATGCCACATTGGAAGCCGAAGGAATTACAAAAGAAAACGCAAAATATGTCGCCACCGGTTACGGACGTATTTCCGTCCCATACGCCGACGACGTCATAACCGAGATCACCTGCCACGGAAAAGGTTCTTATTTTCTTTTCGGAGAAAACGGAACCATCATCGACATCGGAGGACAGGACACAAAAGGAATATCTCTGAAAAACGGACGTGTCATGAAATTCATTATGAACGATAAATGTTCTGCCGGAACAGGGAAATTTCTGGAAGTCATGACAAACCGCCTCGGGCTTACGCCCCAGGAACTCTCCGCCCTGGCGCGGAAAGGAAAAGAGATCACCATCAGTTCCATGTGCACGGTATTCGCGGAATCAGAGGTGATCAGCCTGATCGGAAAGGAAACTCCAAGAGAGGATATTGCTTTCGGCGTGATCGAATCTGTCGTAAACAAAGTCGTTTCTCTTCTTGCACAGGTTCCTAACGATCAATACTTCCTGACCGGCGGGCTCTGTGAAGATATCTATATTGTCGAACGTCTCGCAAAGGCATTGAACGCACCGGTAAAAACAACACCCCTCGCAAGGTTTGCAGGGGCAATTGGCGCTGCAATTGCTTGTTAAATAAACTACTTTTCAAAATAAGATTACAAATGTCTGAATATATGCTATAATGTACGCAATTGTTTGAATATGAAATTTACAAAGAGGAGGAATGGCAAAGGATGAGCAGATTAGAGATTGATTCCCCAAGCAGGGCTGATATCGTAATAGAAGGTCTCTATAAAGATCTGGAACGCCGAATCGAATCCAGTCCGCCGGGGTTATGCCCGGTTGACATGGCAAGAGCGTTCCTTGAATTATGCCATGCGCAGACATGCGGGAAATGTGTACCGTGCCGGATAGGACTTGGTCAGCTGAATCACCTGATCAAGGATGTACTTGACGGAAAGGCAACGATGGAAACATTGAATATTATGGAAAAGACGGCGGTATCCATCATGGAGTCCGCGGACTGCGCCATCGGTTACGAAGCGGCCCACATGGTATACAAGGGGCTGATCGGATACCGGGACGACTACATTGAACATATTGAGAGAGGACGCTGTATCTGTACCTACAGCCAGCCGGTGCCGTGCGTATCCTTATGTCCGGCACGCGTGGACATCCCGGGATATATTGCGTTAGTCAGAGACGGAAGATACGCAGACGCCATCCGTCTGATCCGCAAAGATAATCCCTTCCCGACCACATGCGGATTCATCTGTGAACATCCTTGTGAAGCAAGGTGCCGGAGAAACATGGTAGACGACGCCATCAATATCCGCGGCCTGAAACGGGTGGCGGCGGATTTTGCAGGAGAAGTCGAACCTCCGGCATGCGCCGAAAGCACCGGAAAGAAGGTTGCCGTACTGGGAGGCGGGCCCTGCGGTTTAAGCGCCGCATATTATCTGCAGCTTATGGGTCATCAGACGACCGTGTATGAGATGCTGCCTAAGCTGGGAGGCATGCTCCGTTACGGAATCCCGAATTACCGCCTTCCAAAGAACAGGCTGGACGATGATATCAACAGTATTCTAAAGACCGGCGTAGAAGTAAAGTACGGAATCAAGGTGGGAACAGATATTACGATTCAGGAGATTCAGAAGGAATATGACGCGGTTCTGATCGCCGTAGGCGCAAGCACAGACAAGAAGCTTGGCATTGAAGGGGAAGACGCCGAGGGCGTCCTGTCGGCGGTTGAATTTTTGAGGGACGTGGGCATGAACCAGATTATGGATCTGTCCGGAAAAGAAGTTGCCGTCATCGGCGGCGGCAATGTGTCCATGGACGCCGTGCGCACGGCAAAACGTCTGGGGGCAAAGAAAGTCAGTATCGTCTACCGCAGAAGAATTGCGGACATGACCGCCCTTCACGATGAGATAGAGGGCGCCATCGCAGAAGGAATCGAGGTTCAGACATTGAAGGCTCCGGCGTCCATTGATTTGGATGAGAATAACCATGTTAAGGGAATCTATGTGACTCCGCAGATGGTAAGCGAGATCCGCGACGGACGCGCAAGTATCAGGCCTACAGGGGAAGAGAATGTCTACATACCATGCGACGTGCTGATCGTCGCCATCGGACAGAATATTGAAACGAAGCATTTTGAAGACGCCGGCGTTCCGGTGTCTCGGGGAAAGATCATCACCACAAGCACCGGCGCTTTCAAAGGCATGCCGGGCGTCTTCGCAGGAGGCGACAGCGCCAGCGGTCCGGCAACGGTAATCAAAGCAATCGCAGCGGCTAAGGTTGTCGCTGCAAATATTGACGAATATCTGGGATATCATCATATTATTACCTGCGATGTTGAAGTCCCGATTCCGAATATAGACGACAGGACGCCCTGCGGCCGCGTAAACCTTACAGAACGCGAAGCCGGAATCAGAGTCTGCGACTTTGAAGGCGTCGAGAACTGCATGACAGAAAAAGAGGCGAAACAGGAAGCAAACCGCTGCTTACGGTGCGACCATTTCGGATATGGAATATTCAAAGGAGGCAGAGAGAAATTATGGTAAATCTTATTATTGACGGAAAACAGATTTCGGTAAAAGAAAATACCACGATCATGGAAGCTGCCGACCAGAATGGAATTACGATCCCCAGTCTCTGTTATCTGAAAGGGATTAACGAGATCGCAGCCTGCCGTGTATGCGTGGTTGAACTGGAAGGAAAAGAACGGCTCATCACGGCATGCAACAATGTAGCCGAAGAAGGCATGGTTGTCTATACGAACAGCCCGAAGGTCAGGAATCATAGAAGGAATACCGTAGAGCTTATCCTGTCACAGCATGACTGTCTGTGTGTAACCTGTATGAGAAGCGGCAACTGCAGCCTTCAGAAGATCGCAAATGATCTGGATATCCTGGAGATCCCGTTTAAACGGGAATTGGAGTACCAGCCCTGGAATAAGGACTTTCCTCTGATCCGTGATTCGGCAAAATGTATCAAGTGTATGCGATGCATACAGGTCTGCGATAAAGTTCAGAGCTTAAATATCTGGGATCTGGAGGGAACCGGTTCTCGTACCACCGTAAATGTAGCAGGACACAAAACCATCGAAGAATCTGACTGTTCTCTTTGCGGACAGTGCGTCACCCACTGCCCCGTAGGAGCCCTCAGGGAAAGAAGTGATACCGGAAAAGTATGGAAAGCCCTTGCCGACAAAGATAAGATCGTCGTAGCACAGGTAGCTCCTGCGGTCCGCACGTCCTGGGGCGAACAGATCGGACTGGCGCCGGAGGATGCGACAATCGGCAAGATCATGGACGCACTCAAGAGAATGGGCGTTGATTATGTGTTTGACACCGTATTTTCAGCAGACCTTACGATTATGGAGGAAGGGCATGAATTCGTGGAGCGGTTTACAAGCGGAGAGTTAAAGGACCGTCCTATGTTTACCTCCTGCTGCCCGGGATGGCTTAGATTCATAAAAGGACAGTACCCATATCTGGTAAAATATCTTTCCACAGCCAAGTCGCCTCAACAGATGTTCGGCGCAGCCATGAAGACCTATTTTGCACAGAAACTGGGCGTGAGTCCGGATAAGATCTTCACCATATCTGTTATGCCCTGTCTGGCAAAAAAAGCCGAGAGCGAGATGGAATTATTCTATGAGGAATATGCCGGTCATGACATTGACGTTGTCATTACCACAAGAGAGCTTGTAAAGATGATCCGCTCCGCCCATATCCGCCCGGATACCCTCATGGATATCGAGAGCGACCGCCCGATGCAGGACGGCACAGGCGCAGGCGTAATCTTCGGTGCGACAGGCGGGGTTATGGAAGCGGCGCTTAGAAGCGCGTACTACATCATCAAAAAGGAAAATCCTCCGGCGGATGCATTTAAAGCAGTAAGGAGCCAGGGATTTAATGAGAATAACGGCGTTCAGGAAGCCGAATTTAAGATTGATGATATCACGGTAAGAACCGCCGCCGTAAGCGGACTCGGCAATACGCGGGCGCTTCTGAACAAAATCGAGACCGGAGAAGTTCATTATGACTTCGTAGAAGTCATGGCCTGTCCCGGCGGCTGCGTAGGCGGCGGCGGACAGCCGATCCACGACGGCCAGGAACTGGCGTTTGAAAGAGGAAAGAATCTGTATTACCTGGATGAAAACGCCAAGATCCGTTTCTCCCATGAGAATCCGGATGTGCTGCAGATGTATGAGGAATACTTCGAGCAGCCCGTATCCCATAAAGCGCATATGCTCCTCCATACCGATCATCTGGACAGTATGGAAAGATATGGCATCGGATATAAAAAATAGAAAGCACCAAATCCGAAAGGGAAACCCTGTTTTCTGGTTTCCCTTTCTGCATGCGCCTTGACGGAAAACGTCTCAAACCTCCGGCAGACTGCCGGCATGAACGCTATTTGAAAGGTGTGATAGAATAGAATGAAATTAGACCGAATGATTGGAATCCTATCGATTCTATTGCAAAAGGAAAAGGTCACAGCCCCCTATCTTGCAGAAAAGTTCGAAGTCTCCCGCCGAACCATCAACCGTGATATCGAGGCTCTGTGCATGGCAGGAATCCCGCTGGTGACAGAACCCGGACAAAACGGCGGCGTCTCTATCATGGAAGGATATAAGATCGACCGCACCCTGCTCAGCACTTCGGATATGCAGGCCATCCTGGCCGGGCTTAGGAGCCTGGACAGTATAAGCGGCACAAACCGTTATGCACAGTTAATGGAAAAACTCTCTGCAGGCGCATCCAATCTCCTGGCCGGGGATACCCATATCCTAATTGACCTGTCTTCCTGGTACAAGGATTCCATTACTCCAAAGATAGAATTACTTCATGCTGCGCTTCTTTCCGGGCGAAAGGTTTCCTTTCTCTACTTCTCGCCAAAAGGGCAGTCGTCCCGAACCATTGAACCCTATGATCTGATCTTCCAATGGGCGAATTGGTATGTATGGGGATGGTGCGACTGCAGAGAGGATTATCGGCTGTTTAAACTAAACCGGATGACAGACTTGGAAGTCAAAGGAGCCTTTGAAAAGCGTTCTCATCCATTGCCTGACTTTAACCAGGAAAAAGTATTTCCCTATACTTATCAGGTAAAAGCGAGAATTCAGCCGGCATACGAATGGCGGTTAATAGAAGAATTCGGACCCGAGAGCTTCACGGAACAACCGGACGGCACTCTTCTCTTTTCCTTTGGATTTACAGACAAGACAAGCATCATAGGTTGGATCGCGTCCTTTGGGGACGGTGCAGAACTGCTGGAACCTTCCGAACTGAGACGGGATATCCTTGCATTCGCAGATGGAATCCGCAAAAAATATCTGGAAACATGACATACTGTTGTCCTGTTTCATCTGTTAGAATATGTCCATCAACTGAAAAACCGCTCAGCGGAAAGGAAAAGAAAGGATGGACAAGAACATGGAATATGAAATCGTAACTTTAGAAGAAAAAATTGCTGTAGGTATATCCGCGCGCACAAATAATATGTCGCCTGATATGGGCGCCGTAATCGGCGGACTCTGGAATCGCTTTTATAATGAGGGAATCTATACCTCCATTCCAGAGAAGGTCAGTGAAAAAGCGCTTGGAATCTATACCGATTATGCAGGAAATGAAAAAGAGGATCGGATAAATTTCCAGACGTCCAAGCAGCATGCAGACCGAAAGCACGAT
>CANODD010000083.1 GCA_947564705.1 uncultured Dorea sp.
GAATAAAGATAACGCTATTCTATTTTTCTCAATCGCCATGCTCTTTTCCACGCCACGCTGCTGTTAAAGAAGTATTAAGAAAGGTTCTGCCAAAGGGGGTCTGTATAGCATGGAAGTAGAAAATCTTATCCGATTGATCGGGGCCGTATCGGAGTCCAGTCTGACCGGATTTAAATACGAAGAAGACGGAGTGAAGCTTCATCTTACGAAGAAGAAAGATCAGGTTCAGGTGGCGGCGGCGCCGCTTATACCGGTATCCGGTCCGGGAGCAGAAGACAGCGCCGCACCGGCAGGAAATGGAGCTGCCGCAGATACAGCGGCTGCAAATACGGATGGAAAACTGATAGAATCTCCGTTAGTCGGAACATTTTATGCGGCGCCTTCCGAGGATGCGGCTCCGTTCGTAGCCGTGGGTGATACCGTAAAGAAGGGGCAGCCGTTGGCCATCATTGAAGCTATGAAACTAATGAATGAAATAGAAAGTGAATACGACGGAACTGTTACAGAGATATTGGCAGAGAATGGGCAGCCGGTAGAGTATGGTCAGCCTTTGTTCCGTATCAGACAGTAGATAGAGAGGAGATAGGATGCGCTTAGATATCAATCAGATTAAGGAAATTATTCCGCATCGTCATCCGTTTCTGCTTCTTGATTATATCGAAGATTATGAGCCGGGAAAGTATGCGGTAGGCTATAAATGTGTCACATACCGGGAGGAATTCTTCGCCGGTCATTTCCCTCAGGAGCCGGTGATGCCGGGAGTTCTGACGGTGGAAGCGTTGGCGCAGGCCGGCGCGGTCGCGATCTTGAGTGTAGAAGAGAACAGGGGTAAGACAGCTTACTTTGGAGGCATTGACAAATGCAGGTTCAAAGGCAAGATCGTACCCGGTGACAAGGTACGTCTGGAGACTCGTATTATCAGGCAGAAAGGACCGGTAGGGGTCGGCGAAGCGGTAGCCAGCGTAGACGGAAAGACGGTCGTTACCGCAGAGCTTACTTTTATGATTGGGTAGGTGGGATATATGATCAAGAAAGTATTAATTGCCAATCGAGGCGAGATTGCGGTTCGGATTATCCGCGCCTGCAGGGAGATGGGAATCGAGACGGTGGCCGTATATTCGGAAGCCGACCGGGAGGCGCTTCATACGAAGCTTGCGGACGAGGCGGTCTGTATCGGACCGGCTCCGTCTTCGGAGAGCTACCTGAGTATGGACCGCATTGTCAGCGCTACGATCATCACAGGGGCGGACGCGATACATCCGGGGTTTGGTTTCCTGTCGGAGAACAGCAGGTTCGCGGAGCTGTGCGAGCAGTGCCATATCACATTTATAGGACCGGATTCCCAAGTCATCGCGAAGCTTGGAAATAAGCAGGAGGCAAGGAATACCATGGCTGCGGCCAATGTTCCTGTTATACCCGGAAGTACCGAACCAGTCTTCGATGCTTCAGAGGGTGCAAAGATCGCGGAAGAGATCGGTTATCCGGTCATCGTCAAGGCAGCCCTCGGCGGCGGCGGGAAGGGGATGCGTGTGGCACGTACGGCGGAAGAATTTGAACACAGTTTTCAGACGGCGCAGAAGGAAGCACAGATGGCGTTTGGCGACCAGACTATGTATATTGAGCACTTCGTACAGCGTCCAAGACATATTGAGTTCCAGATTCTGGCCGATCAGTACGGCAATGTGGTTCACTTAGGAGAGCGGGACTGTTCGATCCAGCGCAGCCACCAGAAAATGATTGAAGAATCCCCTTCTGTTGCGCTGACAGAGGAACTGCGCAGGAAGATGGGGGAAGCGGCGGTCAGGGCGGCGAAGGCGGCCGGGTACCAGAATGCAGGAACCATTGAATTCCTTCTGGAGAAGAACGGTAATTTTTACTTTATGGAAATGAATACCCGGATTCAGGTAGAACACCCGGTTACGGAATGGGTGACAGGGATTGATCTGATCAAAGAGCAGATCAGGATTGCCTCCGGCAGAAGACTTTCATACACACAGGAGGATATTCATCTGAACGGCCATGCCATTGAATGCCGGATCAATGCAGAGAATCCGGCGAAGGGATTCCGTCCCGCCCCCGGAACTATTACAGACATGTATCTGCCGGGAGGCAAAGGGATTCGGATTGATTCTGCAATCTATAGCGGATATACCATACCGCCGTATTATGATTCTATGGTGGCGAAGCTTATCGTATGGGCAAAGAATCGCAGCGAGGCGGTGCGGAAGATGCAGAGCGCGCTGGGAGAAGTGATCATCGAGGGAATCGATACGAATGTGGATTATCAATATGAGATTCTGAACCGTCCGGATTACCTTTCCGGCGATATCGACATTGAATTTATTGCGGAGAATGAGGAGGCGCTTAAAGCGGCTCTTAAGGGATAAGGAACCGCTATGAGATGTCTTTTAATTCAGGCAGAGGAATGAGAGGATAACATATGAAGCTTGATAATGTATTTAAGAAGACCAGGCGCCCGTCCGGGAGAAAAGGATATATATCGTTAAATTCCTCAAAACCGGAAGTGCCGGAAGGACTTCTGCGTAAATGTAATAAATGCGGCAGCGGGATCATGGCTGAGGATGTGAAAAAGGACTATTATATCTGTCCGAAATGCGGAGGTTATTTCCGCGTACATGCGTACCGCCGTATCGAGATGGTGGCGGACGAGGGCACTTTCGAGGAATGGGACCAGGGTCTTACAAGCCCGAATCCATTGGAATACAAGGGCTACGAGGAGAAGCTTTGCTCACTTCAGGAGAAGACAGGTCTTAACGAGGCGATTGTCACCGGAAAAGCAAGCATCGACGGAACAGAGACTGTTATAGGTGTCTGCGACGGACGGTTCCTGATGGCGAGTATGGGAGAAGCAGTGGGTGAGAAGATTGCAAGAGCCGTGGAACGTGCGACGAAATTACGTCTTCCGGTCATCTTATTCGCCTGTTCCGGCGGCGCCAGGATGCAGGAAGGGATCGTATCTCTGATGCAGATGGCGAAGACGTCGGCGGCTTTAAAACGGCATAGCGACGCAGGGCTTCTCTACATCAGTGTGCTCACGGACCCTACTACCGGCGGTGTGACGGCAAGCTTTGCCATGTTAGGAGATGTGATTCTTGCAGAACCGAAAGCTCTGATCGGCTTTGCCGGGCCGAGGGTGATTGAACAGACGATTGGAGAGAAACTCCCGAAGGGCTTCCAGCAGTCAGAATTTCTTCTGGAGCACGGGTTTATCGACGGAATCGTGGAACGTCCCCAGATGAAGGAGACGCTGGCTCAGATACTGATGCTGCATGAAGACGGAAGAAATGTAACCTGTAAAGAAGATGTAAAAGGAGCGGCGTGTTCAGAGGACAGAGAATCTGTGGTAATGCCGGAAGTGTCAGATATGTCAGAAATACGGCGGATGAGGGACCGGGCGGGCTTGTCCGGGGAATTATCCGTCAGCCATAGATCTGCGGAGGCATGGGACCGGGTTTTGCGGTCGCGGATGAACGACCGTCCGGTTGGCAGCGATTATTTCCGCGCATTGTTTACGGATTTTATCGAATTCCACGGCGACCGGTATTTTGCGGACGATAAGGCGATCATCGGAGGTATAGCCAGATTCCGCGGAAGGCCGGTGACGGTGATCGCGCAGGCGAAGGGAAGGAATACAAAGGAGAATATCGAGCGCAACTTTGGAATGCCCTCTCCGGACGGTTACCGTAAGGCGCTGCGTCTGATGAAACAGGCGGAGAAATTCCGCCGTCCGGTTATCTGTTTCGTAGATACGCCAGGGGCTTTCTGCGGGTTGGAAGCGGAAGAGCGGGGGCAGGGAGAGGCGATCGCCCGGAATATTTATGAGATGTCCGGCTTGAAGGTTCCGGTTCTTTCCGTCATTATCGGAGAAGGGGGAAGCGGCGGCGCGCTTGCCATGGCTGTGGCGGACGAGGTGTGGATGCTTGAGAATGCAGTTTACTCCATCCTGTCTCCGGAAGGCTTTGCCAGTATCCTGTGGAAGGACAGTTCAAAGGCAAAGGAAGCGGCGGAGGTCATGCGGCTTACGGCAGAGGATTTGTATCGTATGGGAATCGTAGAGCAGGTGTTGGCAGAACCGTCTCCTTATACTATAGAGAACCTGAAAAATGTAACGTCTGTTCTTGAGAGTAAGATCGAACAGTTCTTAGACCGATATGGGGTAATGTCGGAGGAAGAACTTGTACAGCACCGTTACAGCAGGTTCCGTAGGATGTACTAGAATTAGTGTGGATTATACTAGCATAAAATAAGGAGACTGACCATGAATATATATCCATTAAAAATCAAGAATATAGAAGCAAAGCTTCCGGTAATCCAGGGCGGCATGGGAGTAGGGATAAGTCTTGGCGGACTGGCCGGAGCGGTTGCTAAAGAGGGCGGCATAGGAGTAATCTCTGCCGCTCAGATTGGTTTTCGGGAGCCGAATTTTGATCAGGATACGAAGGGAGCCAATTTAAGAGCCATCAGGAAGGAATATGAGAAGGCAAGGACAATCGCGCCGGAGGGAATCATAGGGTTCAATCTTATGGTAGCCATGCGCCATTATGAGGAATATGTCAGAGAGGTGATTGACGCCGGGGCGGATATGATTATCTCAGGAGCAGGGCTACCGATGGAGCTGCCGAGACTTGCAGAAGGCTCGGACGTGAAGCTGGCGCCTATCGTATCGACGGAGAAATCAGCGAAGGTAATCCTGAGATACTGGGACAAGAAATATAAGCGCATGCCGGATCTTCTGGTGATCGAAGGGCCGGAAGCAGGGGGACATCTTGGATTTACAGAAGAGCAGTTGAAAGAATATAACGGGAACTATGATCAGGAAGTAATCAGGATACTTAATCTGGTGAGACAGTATGAAGAAGAATCCGGATGCAGGATTCCTACGGCTCTCGGCGGAGGCATCGAGAACCGCAGACAGGCCGCGCATGCATTTTCCCTGGGAGTAGACGCCATACAGGTTGCGACGAGATTCGTAACGACTGAAGAATGTGACGCGGATATCCGCTACAAGGAAGCATATATTCAGGCGGACAGAGAGGACATCACGATCGTAAAAAGTCCGGTGGGAATGCCGGGGCGCGCGATTATGAATCCTTTTATGAGAAGGGTCATGGCAGGAGAGCAGATTCCTCATAGTCCCTGCCATGGATGCCTTCATAAGTGTGATCCGGCCAAGATCCCCTATTGTATCACGGATGCGCTGATTCATGCGGCAAAAGGAGAGGTGGATGACGCGCTGCTGTTCTGCGGGGCGTATGCATATAAAGCCAAACGTTTGGAAACAGTAAAAGAAGTTATTGATTCTTTGCTTACAGAAAGAGTATAATAGAACTAGTGAGTGAAAGAGGTGAAGGGGAATGGAGGATGTGTACAGGACGATCAATAATGTCCTGGTGAGCCTGATCAATGAGATCTGGGAGCTGGAAGAGAAAGCGATAATCACGGATGAATTCAGGGATCTGACGAATAATGACATGCACGTAATCGAAGCGATCGGTACGGGAGACGGCAGAAATATGTCTTCCATTGCCAGGAAGCTGAATATTACGGTGGGTTCGCTTACGACAGCCATGAACGGTCTTGTGAATAAGAAGTATGTGGAACGCAGCAGAAGCGAGGAAGACCGCAGGGTGGTGTACGTGAAACTGACGCCGAAGGGGACCAGGGCATATAAGCATCATGAAGATTATCACAGGCAGATGACTCAGGCGGTAATGGATAAGTTAGATGAGAAAGAGATGCCGGTTCTGTTAAAGACGCTTGACGCTTTGTCTGAATTCTTCACCGGGTACAGCAGGCAGAAGGAGTCATGAAGGAGTCGTTATTGAGGAAAGAAGGGAAAAATATGTATGAGGAAGAAGTAAAGAAGCTGCAGGAGATCATTGATGACAGCAGTAATATCGTATTCTTTGGCGGAGCCGGTGTGTCTACGGAGAGCAGCATACCGGATTTCAGAAGCGCGGACGGGCTGTATCACCAGCAGTATAAGTATTCGCCGGAACAGATCGTAAGCCATAGTTTCTTCATGCGGAATACAGAAGGATTCTATGAATTCTACAAAGAGAAGATGATGTTCTTGGACGCGGAGCCGAATCCGGCGCATCTGAAGCTGGCGGAACTTGAAGAGGCGGGGAAGCTTTCGGCAGTGATCACTCAGAATATTGACGGACTCCATCAGGCGGCGGGAAGCAGGAATGTTCTGGAACTGCACGGGAGCATCCACCGCAATTACTGCCAGAAATGCGGAAAGTTCTATGACGCCGCCTATGTGAAAAATTCCGAAGGAATCCCCGTATGCGAATGCGGCGGCAGAATTAAGCCGGATGTAGTATTGTACGAGGAAGGACTTGATTCTCATGTGATACAGGAGAGTATCCAGGCGATCAGCCGGGCAGATACGCTGATCATCGGAGGGACGTCGCTGATCGTCTATCCGGCGGCGGGGTTTATTGATTATTTCCGCGGGAAACATCTGGTGGTGATCAATAAGAGCGCGACGGCGAGAGAGGTCGGGGCGGAACTTACGATTGCGGCGCCTATCGGAGAGATACTGGGACAGATACAGGTGAGATAAACTTATTCAAAAGAACTTATTCAAAAGAATAACGGATTCTATAGAATTTTTATGAAAATTGGTATATAATAAAAACGTTGATGAAAGTATATGGAAAGGAACAGGTGATTAAAGATGAAGAAATACGTGTGTGAACCATGCGGATATGAGTATGATCCTGCGGTTGGCGATCCGGATAACGGAATCGAGCCGGGAACAGCTTTTGAGGATATCCCGGAAGATTGGGTATGTCCGGTCTGCGGAATGGGAAAAGAAGTATTTGTACCGGAAGATTAAGATTTAAGAAGAGGCTGTCGCAAAATGCGGCAGCCCCTTTTTATGCGCAGCCCCGTGCAGAAGAAGTATGCCGCTAAGGCGGTGCACGGGGCGCGCGGCGAGTAGGGAAAAGTCTTCCCTGTTCGATTCTTTTTTTATTCTTTCATCTGCTTTCTCATGAAAGCTTCGATCTCTTCAATGGTTTTGGGGATTCTTCCGGATAATACCTCGCAGCCGTCTTTTGTCACGAGTAATGTATCTTCGATACGTATGCCGAGTTTTAAGTCGTCAAAATACAATCCCGGCTCTAGGGTGAACATCATATCCTCTTCAAGCGGCGCGCTGTCGTTGCCGACATCGTGGGCATACATTCCGATATAGTGTCCGGAACCGTGGAAATAGTATCTGGAGATATCTTCTGGTTTTTCCATATATCCAAGCCGGATCAACTCTTCCGCCATCACAGACTTACTCAGATCCTGGAGTTCATTCTTAGGTTTTCCCGGCCTGGATGCGGCAATCGCAGCGTCCAGCCCTTTTAAGACTACATTATAGAGAGCAGCCTGTTCTTCGGTAAATTTCCCGTTTACGGGGAAGGTTCTGCTGACATCGGAGGCATAATATCCCCATTCGGCGCCCAGGTCAAAAAGAATCAGACTTCCGTCCTGCATCTGACAGTCATTGCGCTCGTAGTGCATGCAGCAGGCATTGATTCCGGAAGCCGCGATGGTAGGGAATGCATGACGGGCGTTCATGGATTTTAATGTATAGTTAAAATGTGCTTCGATCTCATACTCGTACATACCGGGATGCAGATGAGTCAGGATGTTCTCTACGCCTTTGGCGGTGATATCGCAGGCTTTTCTGTGCAGGGCGATCTCTTCCTTCGTCTTAACCTGACGTATCAGCGCCAGATCATGGAAAGTGTTGTGCAGACAGAGAGTCGGGTCGTACTCCTGGACGCGGGCGGCAAAATGCTGCGCTTCATTCCTGGCATAAGGGCCTTCCCAGTTCGCGATATCGAAGTAGACATGGCGGATACGGCCGGGAGCTCTGAAAAAAGGAATGGACTCTTCGAATTTTTCCAGGTATTCGACATTCTCGATGCCGGTTTCTTCTTTTACGCTTTCTTTGGTATAAAAGAGGCCGAGCCATCTCTTGGCTTTCTCGTCAGGATGGTCTATAAAGAGATCTTCCCGGACATTTCCAGAAGTCTTTGTTACCATCAGTACGGCCTTGGGTTCCGTGAATCCCGTCAGATAGTAGAAATTCGCGTAGGGAGTGAAGGGGTGCATGAGGTCGCCCCGGTCTTCCTTTTCTTTACCGCAGAAGACGAACCCTACGGATCCGTCTTCTAACAGGTCAGCATATAATTTTCTTCTTGACGCGTGAAAATCTTTACTGAGCATATAGTATTTCTCCTTTATTATTCTTCAAAGCCTCTCGGATTCTGTGACTGCCATCTCCAGGTGTCTTCGCACATCTTATCCAGTCCGCGTTCTGCTTTCCATCCAAGTACTTTTGCTGCTTTGGCAGGATCAGCATAGCACATTGCGATGTCTCCGGCTCTTCTTGGCTTGATCTCGTAAGGGATCTCTTTGCCGCAGGCCTTTCCGAAGGCTTTCACCATATCGAGAACGGAGTATCCGACGCCTGTACCAAGATTGATCACGTCAAGTCCCGGATTGGTCAGGATATAGTCGATCGCTTTCACATGTCCTATTGCGAGGTCTACAACATGGATATAATCGCGGACGCCGGTTCCGTCCGGAGTATCATAATCATCGCCGAATACGCCTAATTTTGCTAATTTTCCGACGGCAACCTGGGAAATATACGGCATCAGGTTATTTGGAATACCCTTTGGGTCTTCACCGATACGTCCGCTCTCATGAGCGCCTACCGGATTGAAGTAACGAAGCAGGATAACGTTCCACTCCGGATCAGATTTCTGTAAATCAGTCATGATCTGTTCCATCATAGATTTGGTCCAGCCATATGGGTTGGTACACTGGCCTTTCGGACAGTCTTCGGTGATGGGCATTACTTCCGGGCTTCCATATACGGTAGCGGAAGAGCTGAAGACAATCCTCTTAACATTGGCGTCGCGCATAGCGTTCATCAGTGTCAGTGTTCCGGTAATATTATTCTGATAGTATTCCAAAGGCTTCTGTACGGATTCACCGACGGCTTTCAGTGCGGCACAATGGATCACGGCGTCAATAGATTCCTTCTGGAACAATTCTTTCAGTGAAGCGCCGTCGCATACGTCGCCCTCGTAGAACGCAACTTTTTTTCCGGTGAGTTCTTCGACTCTTTTCAAAGATTCCTTAGAAGAATTGGAAAGGTTGTCATATACAGTCACCTGGTATCCCTGGTTCAGAAGTTCCAAAGCGGTGTGGCTGCCGATGTAGCCGGCGCCTCCGGTGATTAAGATGTTTGCCATAATTAGGTCCTCCTTTTATCTGGTTTCTTTCAGATATTTGCTGAAATGTTTTCTGATTATTATCATATTGCATAAATAGATGAAAATCAATAAGCATATTGGATAAAAATATAAAGATATTGATATTATAGCTCAATAGAAGGAATGTTACACGATTTTTTTGTTTGTTCTTCTTTGGGAGACAGGTTTTCCAGGTATTCCGTAGGGCTGATACCGGTTATCGAGCGGAATACACGGCTGAAATAAAACTGATCTTTAAAACCTACATAAGCGGCTATATCTTTGATATAGCTCTCTGGATTATTTTGCATGATAATCTGAGCGTGTTCGATCCTTAATCCTGTCAGATAATTCTTGTAAGGCATAGAGGTATACGTGCGGAACAGTCTGTTTAAAGTTGCCGGAGAGATACCGATTTTTTTACAGACATTTTGTACGGATAAGTCCCCGTTCAGATGGCTTTTCATATAAGAAATAACCTCCTGGAATATGGTTTCTTTATCATACTGGGCGGTGGAGATTTCGCTTGCGTTCTGTGACAGGATCTCCAGGATGTTCATACACAATTCATCCATTGTCAGTGCAGTAGCAAAGGCATCTTCCAGTGAATATTCATTCCATTCACGGATAATCCGCATGCTTTTTGCATGATAAAATAAGTAACGGACTTTGCTTTCCACGTCGAATTGTGTCCGATGTTCTTTTTCCCAAAGACCAAACATGGTCTTTAAGGCGGAAGGAAGATGTTCTGTTTCTTTTTTCTCCAGTAGATATAG
>CANODD010000084.1 GCA_947564705.1 uncultured Dorea sp.
TATCCATGAACAAAACAGAATTAGTAGCAGCGATTGCTGACCAGGCAGAATTATCTAAGAAGGATTCTGAAAAAGCGTTAAAGGCTTTTATTGATGTAGTAACGGAAGAATTAAAGAAGGAGCACAAAGTTCAATTGGTTGGATTCGGTACATTTGAAGTCAGCAAGAGAGCGGCGAGAGAAGGAAGAAATCCGCAGACGGGTAAGACAATGAGCATTGAAGCATGCAAGGCTCCTAAGTTTAAAGCTGGTAAGGCATTAAAAGACGCTGTTAACGCATAATTCGGGTAACGATATAAAAAGTGGGGGATCAGGACGCTTTGAGAGTCGGGTAAGGCTTGAGGCGTCCTTTGTTGTGCGCTGAGATGAAGCGGATGAGAATCACAGTAGAAAAAGATGGCAGGCAAAAACGGTAAAGAGTAGGAAAAAGAAGAATAAGAAAGAGAAGAGTAAAAAAGAGTGAGAAAAGAAGGGTAAGGGAAACAGGATTGGAGGAAAAGAGATGCGGTTAGATAAGTTTCTTAAGGTATCACGTCTGATTAAGCGCAGGACGGTGGCAAATGAGGCTTGCGACGCAGGGCGTGTGTCGGTAAACGGGCAGGTGGCGAAAGCGTCTGTTAAGATTAAAGTGGGGGATATCATAGAGATTCAGTTCGGAACGAAGACGGTGAAAGTGGAAGTTCTTGATATTCAGGAGACGACGAAGAAGGAAGAAGCAAAAGACTTGTTCAAATATTTGTAATAAATGGGCGTGACCTTTCATATGATTATTAAGAAAGGTTGTGAAGCACATGGAAGAGAGAACCGTACAGAAAAACCATAAACTGGTGATCAATAACCGCAAGACGAGTCTCGTGACGGGAGTGATTGACGTATTATCCTTTGACCTGAATGAGATCCTGCTGGAGACAGAGCAGGGGATGATGATGGTAAAGGGGACGGATCTGCATGTGAACCGTCTTAGTGTGGAGAAGGGCGAGGTGGATCTTGCTGGGAATATAGACAGCGTCGCTTATTCGGATGTTCATGGACAAGGGAAGCAGCAGGATAATCTGTTATCTAAGCTGTTCAGGTGATCTTATGCCGGGAATTAAAGAAGAGATGGTGGTATTTCTGGTTGCGGTATTATCCGGAGCGATCGTGTGTTTGGTTTACCAGTGCATCCGCTGCTTCAGAAGGATTGTTGCGCATCGGCTTGCGGTGATTGGCGCGGAGGATATGGTTTTTTGGATTGGTTCGGCCGTCTATATGTTTGTGCAGATTTACCATACAAGCGATGGTAGTATACGCTGGTATTTTCTACTAGGTGTTGTACTCGGAGTGGTTTTGATGTCTGTATTTCTGAATGGCGCCGGAAAACTATTAAAAAAAATCTACGGCAATAAAGAGAAAGATTTGTCCACCAGGGCTTGATAAAAGAGAAGAAAAAAGCTAAGATAAGAAGAGTAAGAGGGAGAGTATCTGCCGGTGGGGTATCGGCGTAAGGGTGAACAATTATATGAAGCGTATAGTAAGGAGACGTCCGAAGAGACGTTCAAGATGGCGTATTCAGCGCCACAGGAGGAGTGTTTTTGCAATAAGCGCCGTTGTGCTGTTGCTGTTTATTGTCGTGTCTATGAGCAGTATATCGTTGAGAGCGAAGGAAGCAGAGTACCAGGTGCAGGAACAGGAGCTTAAGCAGCAGCTTAAGGAGGAAAAGGCGCGTACGAAAGAGATCAAGGAACTTGGTGAATATGTAGGAACCGACGAGTATGTAGAAGATGTGGCAAAGGAGAAGCTGGGACTGATTCACGAGGATGAGATTATATTGAAGGCTGAATAACCGACAGATGATAAGCTTTAGGAGATGATTCCTAAGGCTTTTTATTTTATTGAACACCATTGAAAGGGGAGTAGGAGATGGCAGAAGTAAAAGAAAGGGAGACTTTTATCAATCCGTATGTCATCCAGATGGACAAGTTTGCAGATTCGTTGGTCCATTTGTCAAAAACATTTCTTACGCTGGAGGAATATAAGGGGACGTTTTCAAAAGACGAAGTAGAGGAAATGTTTTTGAAGGTTAAGGGCAAAGTATGTGAAAATTGTGAAAAAAAGGAAAAGTGTCTGGGGGAGAACAGGCTGCACGCATACCAGATGCTCTACGAGATTCTGTGTACGGTGGAGGAGTACGGCGCGGAGTTGAATGTAGAATTGAAGAGGAGCCTTCAGAAGAGATGTATCAGGGCGCCGCGTTTCTTGAGAGAAACTCTGGAAACATATGAAAATGCAAAGAAAATCATGATGTGGAGTAATAAGATCGTGCAGAACCGCGAGGGGTATGCAGAGCAGCTGAACCGCTTTGCCGAGATGCTGCAGCATACGACACGAGAACTGGATGCAGGGATCTTCGAGGATGAACATCTGGAGAAGCGGCTGAAGACACAGCTTAAGAGAGATGGAGCGAAGATGCTTTCTTCCGTGTTTTATATGACTTCTCAGGGGAAATATGAGATTCACCTGACGCTTAAAGCGATGAAGGGGCGTGTGATCGCGACAAAGGAGCTGGCGTCCCTTGTGGGAAACTGTACGGGGCGGACGATGGCTCCCCAGATGGGCGAGCGTCCGATTATCGGAGAGGAGTACTGTACGGTCGCATGCGTGGAGAGCGCAAAGTTCCATACACTGCAGGGTGTGGCAAAGATAGGGAAGGGATGTGAGAAGATATCCGGGGATACGTTTCTAATGACGGATCTGCCGGGCGGGAAGAAGGGAATCGCGTTATCCGACGGGATGGGATCAGGAGAAAAGGCCTTCCAGGAGAGCAAGATGGTAGTAGAGATGCTGGAAGAATTGTTAGAAGCGGGATTTCCGATCATAACGGCAATTCAGATGATGAATACGGCGTTGGTGATCGGACGGGAGGAAGTACGCTTCTCTACGATTGATGTCAGTCTGTTTGACCTGTACAGCGGAACTTGTGAATTCGTGAAGGCGGGGGCGTCAACCACATTTATCAAGAGGAAGGATTCGGTTGAGACGATTACATCCACGACGCTGCCGGTAGGGGTAATCCAGGACTTGGAACTTGAGACGGTGGCCCGGAAGATGCAGTCCGGGGATTATGTGATTATGGTAACGGACGGTGTACTGGATGCGCTTCCGGTGGGAGAACAGGAATCGCTGTTATGCGATTTTATAAAGGAGACGGATATAGTGAATCCGAAGGAGATGGCGCACAGGATCTTGGAGAAGGTGCTTGAGTGGACGGAGGAAGTGCCGGTGGACGATATGACCGTGATGGTTGTGGGCATCTGGGGACTATAATTTTCCTGTAGTTCCTTGCATTTTGACGTTGACCTATATTATAGTAGAAAAGGAACAGGATCGACAGAAGAGAAAGGCGGAAGAGATGTATTGGAAAGTCAGGGAATATATCCGGCGTTATGAGATGCTGGAACAAGGGGATAGAATTATTGCAGGTGTATCGGGAGGCGCGGATTCCATATGCCTGCTTTTTATGCTTATAGAATTTGTAAAGGAGACAGGATGCTCCGTTGTTGCGGCTCATGTGCATCACGGACTTCGGGGAGAGGCGGCGGATGCAGATGCGGCTTATGTGGAGAAAGTGTGTAAAGAACAAGGAATCCGGTGCAGGGTCTTTCGGGAAGACGTGAAATCGTATGCAGGTAAACGGGGGCTTACAATTGAGGAGGCGGGAAGAGATGTCCGCCGGGAATGTTTCCGGAAAGTCATGGAAGAGGAGTATGGAACGAAAGTGGCTCTTGCCCATCATCAGGATGATAATGCGGAGACCCTGATATGGAATCTTTGCCGGGGATGCGGTATAAAAGGACTTGGGGGAATAGCGCCGGTCGCGGGGGTATTTATACGACCGCTGCTGTGTCTGAGGAGGGAGGAGATCGAGACTTATCTCAAGGAACGCAAGATAGCGTATTGCGTAGATGAGACGAATCTGGAGGAGGATTATACAAGGAACCGGATACGCAGACATGTGATGCCATATCTGGAAGAGTGTGTTAACAGCAGGAGTGTCGTCCATATGTCGGAGGCGATGGAGCAGGCGCGTATGCTGGGAACGTATGTGGAACAGGAGATACGGCGTTATATGAAAAAGAGCGTACAATATAGGGAGGACGGCAGGCTCCTGCTTGATCGGAGGCAGTTCTGCCAGATACCGGAAGCGCTTCGATCTAATCTGCTTCATGAACTGCTCTGTCATGTTGCGGGCAGGAGAAAAGATATCGAGATGATTCATATCAGAATGCTGGAAGAACTTCTGGAAAAACAAGTCGGTCGGCAGGTAAATCTGCCGTATGGCATCTGTGCCGTCCGATGTTATGAAGGAGTAGAATTCTTTGTATTGCCAGAAAAGAGGCAGGAATCGCCGGAAAGAGGTCCGGTATCATCTGTGAACGGGAGCAGGACTTATCGGAAAAGTATGAAGAGAGATGAGGACAGAGAGATTATTTTGGCAGGAAGAGACGGAGCAGAAGAACTGCCCTGGCCGGCCGACTGTCAGGAAAGGCAGGCAGGCAGGGTCAGATGGAGGGTATTTGACAAGACGGAAGATATGAGAATATTTCCGAAAAAACCCTACACGAAATGGTTTGACTATGATATAATTAAGAATACTGTAAAAATAAGGCACAGGGAACCGGGCGATTATATTACGATAACGAGAAGCGGAGGAACCCAGAAGCTGAAACAGTATTTTATTAATGAGAAGGTGCCGGGCGAGATAAGGGACAGGATATGGCTGGCAGCAGACGGACAGCATATTATGTGGATTGCCGGGTACAGGCAGAATCAGATGTATCAGATTACGGATAAGACCAGGAGAATCCTGGAGATAGAATTTGACGGAGGATAAAGCGATGGCGGAAAATATTAAGGTATTGGTTCCGGAAGAAGAGGTTGCGAAGCGGATTGAGGAATTGGGCAGGCAGATCAGCGAGGATTATGCGGGAAAACAGGTACACATGATCTGTGTATTAAAAGGCGGAGTGTTCTTTATGTGCGAACTGGCGAAAAGGATCAGCGTGCCGGTATCTTTGGATTTCATGAGCGTCAGCAGTTATGGGGACGGGACGTCTTCAAGCGGAGTGGTCAAGATCGCCAAAGACTTGGATGAGGCGCTGGAGGGTAAGGATGTGCTTGTGGTAGAGGACATTATTGATTCGGGGAGAACTCTTTACTATCTGTTGGATATTCTGGAGAAGAGACGGCCGAACAGTATGAGATTATGCACGCTTCTGGATAAGCCGGACAGAAGGGTCAGGGATGTGAAGGTAGATTATGTCGGATTTAATATCCCGGATGAATTCGTAGTAGGGTACGGGCTTGATTATGCCCAGAGATACAGGAACCTTCCGTTCATCGGAGTGGTAGAAGGCGTGGAATAGAAAGGGGTTTTAAGGCGTTGAATGATAAGAAGGTGAGAGGACTGAGCGGAGCCACACTATTGACTTTTGTTGTATTCTTGTTTGTGATGCTGTGGTTTACCAATCAGTTGGACCAGAAGGAAGAAGAGATTACCTGGAAAGAATTTGAGGAGATGTCTGCAGGCCAGGACATAGGGAAGATCGTGGTTACGCAGAATAAGAATGTCCCGACAGGAAGAGTAGAACTTACGCTGAAGGATAAATTCGGCGAGGAGAGTGTGAAATATCTGTATGTATCAGACGTTAATGAGATCCAGGACTATCTTAAAGAGAAGAATCTTGAGTATGAGATGCCGGATGTCAGGGAAGACGGCTGGTTTGTTACAATTGTAATGCCGGTACTTCTGACACTCCTGGGTGTGATGCTTCTCTTTGCATTCATGAACCGTCAGGGAGGCGGGGCGAATGCTAAGGCAATGAATTTTGGAAAGAGCCGGGCAAGACTGAGCATGGGAGGAGATAAGAAGATTACGTTTTCTCAGGTTGCAGGTCTTAAAGAGGAGAAGGAGGAACTGGAGGAGATTGTAGATTTCCTGAAAGCTCCGAAGAAATATATTCAGGTAGGGGCGCGGATTCCGAAGGGTGTTTTGTTGGTAGGACCTCCGGGGACAGGAAAGACGCTGCTTGCGAAAGCGGTTGCGGGTGAAGCGGGCGTGCCGTTCTTTACTATTTCGGGTTCGGATTTCGTTGAGATGTTCGTCGGCGTAGGCGCTTCCCGTGTCAGGGATCTGTTTGAAGAGGCGAAGAAGAATTCTCCGTGTATCGTCTTCATAGATGAGATTGATGCGGTGGCCAGGCGCCGGGGAACCGGTATGGGCGGAGGCCATGATGAGAGAGAACAGACGCTGAATCAGCTTTTGGTAGAGATGGACGGATTCGGGGTGAATGAAGGCGTGATCGTAATGGCAGCCACCAACCGTGTGGATATTCTTGACCCCGCGATTCTGCGACCGGGACGTTTTGACCGTCGTGTGATGGTGGGAAGACCGGACGTACAGGGGAGAGAAGAGATCTTGAAGGTACATGCGAAGGGGAAACCCCTCAGCGAGGAGATTGATTTGAAGCAGATCGCCCAGACAACTGCGGGATTTACAGGAGCAGATCTCGAGAATCTCCTGAATGAGGCGGCGATTCTGGCGGCGAAAGAGAACAGGGTCTTTCTGATGCAGGAAGATATTAAGAAAGCATTTGTTAAGGTAGGAATCGGTGCGGAGAAGAAGAGCCGCGTGATCTCGGATAAGGAGAAGCGGATTACGGCGTTCCATGAGGCGGGTCATGCGATACTTTTCCATGTGCTGCCTGATGTAGGACCCGTTTACAGTGTATCTATCATTCCAACCGGAGGCGCAGGAGGTTATACGATGCCGCTGCCGGAGAATGATGAAATGTTTAATTCAAAAGGTAAGATGCTGCAGGATATCACGGTTGCACTTGGGGGCCGTGTTGCGGAAGAGGAGGTGTTTGACGATATTACGACAGGAGCGTCGCAGGATATCAAGCAGGCGACCAGCCTGGCGAAGTCCATGGTGACTAAGTTTGGTATGTCTGAGACGGTCGGCTTGATTAATTACGACAATGACAGCGACGAGGTTTTCATCGGTCGTGATCTGGCGCATGCTTCAAGAGGATATGGAGAGAGCGTGGCGACAACGATCGATCAGGAAGTAAAGCGAATTATTGATGAATGCTATAACAGAGCGAAGAAAGTGATCCGGGAATATGACGGTGTGCTGCATGCGTGTGCAGAGTTATTATTAGAAAAAGAAAAGATCTCCAGAGAAGAATTCGAGTCATTATTTACAGGAGAGGTAGTAGAAGCATAATATAAGATGATGAATTAAGGGGGATTACAGCGTGAAAGAGCAGGCTTTATTTTGTGATGGTACTTTGAGTTATGTTATACCACAGGAGCCCCAGGAGAATGAGGTTGTGAGACTGCGTTTTCGCACTGCGAAGAACGACGTCAAAAGGGTACGTCTGATGACGGCTGTGGGCGGATATGAGATGAAGAAAGAGCAGGGCAGGGAAAACGGAGAATTTGATTATTATGAGATCAGATGGAGGCTGAATGAGAAGCCGTTTCGTTATTGCTTTGAGATTCAGGATGAGGATGAGATCCGTTATTACAGCAGATGTGGTGTTTCGAAGGAGATTGTGGAGTTTTATCAGTTTGTGATTGTCCCGGGGTTTTCTACACCGAGTTGGGCAAAAGGGGCGGTCATGTATCAGATATTTACAGATCGTTTTTATAATGGCGATCCGTCTAACGATGTTGAGACGAACGAGTATTATTACATTGGCGGTTACAGCAGGAAAGTAACAGACTGGAATAAATATCCGGATGCCATGGGGGTTCGGGAGTTCTATGGCGGGGATCTTCAGGGGGTAATTGACAAATTAGATTATCTTCAGGAGCTTGGAGTGGAAGTCCTGTATTTCAATCCGTTATTTGTCTCACCGTCGAATCACAAATATGACATCCAGGATTATGATTATATTGATCCGCATTTTGGTGTAATTGTAGAGGATGGGGGAGAAGTTCTGCCAGAGGGCGAGACGGAGAATTGTAAGGCGACGAAATATAAGAAAAGAGTGGCGGATCATAAGAATCTGGAGGCAAGTAATCAGTTGTTTATCAAGCTTGTGGAAGAGCTGCACAGACGCGGTATGAAGATTATATTGGATGGAGTGTTTAACCACTGCGGTTCCTTTAACAAGTGGATGGACCGGGAGCGTATCTATGAGAATCAGCCGGGGTTTGAGCCGGGCGCTTTCGTATCGGCGGACAGCCCATACAGAAGTTATTTCTATTTCTCGAAGAAGGAGGAGGAGAACTGGCCGTATAATACCGGTTATGACGGTTGGTGGGGGCATGATACGCTGCCGAAGCTAAATTATGAAGATTCGGTAAAGCTTGAAAATTATATTTTATATATCGGAAGAAAGTGGGTGTCTCCGCCGTATAATGTGGATGGGTGGAGGCTTGATGTGGCTGCCGATCTGGGACAGACCAATGAGTATAATCATGAATTTTGGAAAAAGTTTCGTACGGCTGTGAAAGCGGCGAATCCGAATGCATTGATTCTTGCGGAGCATTACGGAGATCCCAGTGAATGGCTTCAGGGAGACGAGTGGGATTCGGTAATGAATTATGATGCGTTCATGGAGCCGGTTACCTGGTTTCTTACGGGGATGGAAAAGCACAGCGACGAATCAAGGGAAGAGCTTCGCGGAAATACGGATAATTTTGTGGGATCTATCACACATCATATGGCGAATATGCTGACGCCGGCGCTTCAGGTGGCGATGAATGAATTATCCAATCATGATCATTCCCGTTTTCTGACCCGAACAAATTATATGGTTGGACGGGTGGAGCACTTAGGACCGGAGGCCGCGAATGAATATGTGAACCTGGGTATCATGCGTGAGGCTGTCGTTATACAGATGACGTGGGTCGGAGCGCCGACCGTCTATTATGGCGATGAGGCCGGGGTTTGCGGATTTACGGACCCGGACAACAGACGGACATATCCGTGGGGGCATGAGAATCATGAACTTATCGCATTCCACAAAGATATGATACGAATTCATAAAGAGCATAAGGCGCTTAAGACGGGATCTCTGAACATTCTGAATGGGTATTTACGTGTGCCGAATGAGGATGAGTATAATATATTGGCTTACGGGCGGTTCGAGGGAAACGACAGAATAGTCGTAATCATTAACAACCGCAGTGAACTGACGGAAATAACCGTACCTGTGTGGATGGTAGAAGTTCCGAGAAAATGCAGGATGAAGAAGCTGCTCTATTCTTATCAGGAGGGATATTCGGTGGATGAAGAAGAATATCTGGTGGAAGACGGAGAGGTAGTTGTGAATATGGGAGCTTATTCCGCGCTGGTTTTGTGTGGTTAAAGAGATAGAGCAGGAAAGCGCCTTGCAATCGGGCCCGTCGGGCCGGTCATGCAGGCGCTTTCTTGTTATATTAGGATATTATATTTAGGATATGTTTTCTTTGAATTTGCCGGAGAAATGCAGGCGCCGAAACTTATTTGGATAATACCTCGACGCCGGTTTCGGTCACGAGGACCATGTATTCTATCTGAGCGGAGAGACCGTCGTCAATGGTGTATACGGTCCAGTCGTCATCTTCATCGACGAAGAAGTCGGGGCTTCCCTCGTTGACCATGGGTTCGATGGTGAACATCATGCCGGGAACCAGAACCATCTCGCTGCCCTTCGGAGTCACATAGCTGACAAACGGTTCTTCGTGAAAATCAAGCCCGATGCCGTGTCCGCCGATGTCCTCGACTACGGAGTAACCGTGCTTTTGGGCATGGGAATTGATGGCGTACGCAATATCGCCGAGATGCCCCCAGGGTTTTGCGGCTTTTAAGCCCAGATCTACGCATTCCTGGGTTACCCGGACGAGCCTGGCGGCTTCCGGGGAGATGTCGCCGATGGTAAACATGCGGGAGGCGTCGGAATAATAACCGTTCAGAATGGTTGATACGTCTACGTTCAGGATATCTCCTTCCTGGAGAAATTCGTGCTCATCAGGGATTCCGTGGCAGATGACATTGTCGAGCAGATACGAAAGTAGGGCTTAGTGATCCGGTGGTAG
>CANODD010000085.1 GCA_947564705.1 uncultured Dorea sp.
GTAATGCTGTGGATCAGAATAATCCATTCCATATAACATTAATCCAAACTCTCTCCGTCAGACCATATTTGAAATATGTAGATACACCGCTAAATGCAAAATATACGAATGAAATGATGATCGAGACGCTCTTCCACGCATCCGGCGTCACACTGCCTCCCGCTACCATAACCGTGAATACTGCGAATCCTGCAAGTACCGCGTATGAAACATATGCCGTAATCTTCTGGACTGCCGGATACTTCGGCCGGTAATCTATGATCTCGTCGTCCTCTTCTTCCTGAATCTTCTCCAGCGCCTCCGCAATCTTCCGCTCCTCTTCCACCTGCTTACTGTAATCATCCTTTGCTCCCATCACACACGCCAGAAACAGATAGGAAACCATTGCCAGCAAATATGTCGGCAGAAACAGGAAATAAGAGTGCAATACCTTCGTGACCGTCATGACCACAACAAACGCAAGGGAGATCAACCATGCGGCAAGACCGGCGTAATTAATCTTCCACCCCTTGAACGACGCCCAGTACCGGGTTCCGCCGAGCTTCGGGATAATCCAGTGTTCTGCAAATACGATCGCTCCTACCGGAGGCACTACCAATACAATAATATTTACGATCGTCATGATGTTCATCGTAATCGGGAAGCACGCCACTACCGTCATGAACGCGCCCACCATGTAAGTTAATTTCTTCGAAGATACCTTCTCAAATACAGATCCATATGCAAGGCTTGCCCTGTAGATACTCGGGTTCGCCGTCGTCCATCCCGCGATGATAACCGCCAGAAGTCCCGTGCTTCCCAAGACCGCGCTGGTGATGGCGCCGGAATCCAGAATCAGCAGCGACTGGTTCAGCATCAACGCCGCGGTGGCTCCCATGATGCCCGCGCTGCCCCAGGCAAAGAAATGGCCGATAAACATACCATAACAGGTTACAAACCCATACTTTGCAGATTTCGCATAGCGGAACAGCGCCATATCATTCAGTCCGCCGTGATACGCCAGATTACACATCCAGGCAAATCCGATCACATGAAAGATACTCAAATCCTGCCCGCCTTCCATGATCTCCCCGCTCCAGACGCTCGTATTCATCAGGTTCATGAAATCTCCAAATCCATGTATCCCCTCAGAACCCGTAATCTGAATCAACTGCGGCACTACTACACAGAAACCAGCCAAAAACACGATGATCATCCACGGTACACAAGCTGATGAAAACTTTGCAACCGCATTGAATCCATTCGCCGCAACCAGCGTTACAATGATACCAAGAACAATAACCACCAGAATGAATTTGATGTCTGTTGGGTACCATTCTGTCTGCAGCTTTATCCCAAAGATCTCCCTCACCGCCGACGCCGAGACCGTCAGCATGGACGCAGCCATCGCGATAGAGGCAAGCCCCCATACTATGTTGTATATCTTTTGCATATATGGTCCCATTACTTTCTTAAGATAGGAATATAATGTGACTCTGGTATCCACGCCGATTGGCGCGCAGATCAATGCATATGTCAGGGTCGCAAGGATATTTCCGATAATCAGCCCCAGGAATATATCAGTCGCCCTTACCCCCAGTGTGACCAGGATTGCGCCGATTACGAATTCTGTTGCGGCGATATGTTCTCCGCCGTATATGCCAAAAAAGTTGCCAAGACCGGACACATTTTTCTTCGATATCGGTCTGTCCTCCGCCGGTATCTTCTGTGCTTCTTTCCTGTAATCCATGATATCTCCTCTCATCTCTTCTCTGGCAGCGCTGCTTTTCCTGTTCTCACAAGTATTCCAAAAAATTTTATAACCGCCGAAAACCGGCTCTCAAGAGTCTTTTGTGAATACTCCTTACTTAAGTGTCTTAATTATACACTGCCGGCATGGATTCTATAATGTCCTGTCTTAACGAAAATACTGTCCTTAATTTCACCGGTATCTTAAAGCTTTATCGTTTCATCATTCTTGTGCAGCTTACGGTATTGATTGGGCGTCATTCCGTAACGCGCCTTGAACTGCCGGTAAAAGTAACTGTGATTCTCATACCCGATATTGACCGCGATCTCTTCCACCGGAAGCTCTGTCTCTATCAGAAACATGACTGCTTTCTGAAAACGTTTTCGCATCAGAAGTTCCTGGAAGGTAAAGCCTGTCTCCTTCTTGATCATTCTGCTCACCGTAGGCAGAGACAACTGAAAATCATCCGCAATATAGCCTAGCGACGCCGTCCTGTAATTGGAATCAATATATTTCATCGCAGATTGAACTACGATATCCTCGTAATTATGAGAGGAATTTTCCGACAGTGTATCTATATGATTAATAAGATACAAGAATACCAGACCCATAGAATACTGATTAATCACATCCTCATTACTGACATCCAGTTTTCCTTGGACAAGATTTCTGTCCGGATCATGCATTTCCTCCGATAAAGTTTTCTCATTCACCAACGACGCGATCATATTCTCCATCAGATTCGAGACGGCTTTCTGACCTCGAAGCTGAAAATTCAGATATTGGGGGATCGGATTGTTCTGTCTCAGAATACCCACAAGAAAATCCGCGATAATATTCTGCTTGCGCATCATCTGGAACGGTATATCAAAAAACTCCGGGAGAACGATGAAGTTGATCCCTACATCTCCGGCTCCAGCCCGCTTGATACTGTGCTTCACATGCTGATTCATAAGGAGCATGTCCCCTTGATGCATGATCAGTTCTTTTCCGTCTATATAGTGTGTAATTTCCCCCATGCATACATACATGATCTCAATATAATTGTGCTGATGGACCGGGAAATCCACAAACCGGCTGTGATGCCTTACCGTAATAAGTTTTCCCTTCTTCAGGAACAATTGACTGTCTACCTCGAACTGACGGGGACTGTCTGATAATGCATTCTCCTGAGGATATCTGTAGACATCCTTCTCCACCTGTGTCCTGCCGTCCAGATACGCCTGCTCTTCAACTGTTATTTCCTGTATCTTTTGCATCAGCCATTCATCCATTGATATCACCTTCTCGATTTTAGTTATAACTTCTCATGATTATTTTAACTCCTGCGCCGACAAATACAATGTCGAGATTTTCCAAAACAGGGTCCTTATTTTCATCTTTGCGGTACAAGCATACTGCACTAACGGTTAAAACCGTAAAAGAATCCGTTCTTTAAGATTAAGATACTATAAAGTAAAAAAAGGAAGTGACAAGGTGTCATTATACATGTCACTTCCTTATCACTTCCTATGTCAATCTTCAAAGAGCTTCTAAAGCCTCTCCAGAATCCGGCGCTTATATTCCAAAAATTCCTCTGTCAGATTAAACTCTCTCTTTCTGGGTCTCGGCTCCTTTATTACAATCTCCTCCGTCACCCGGCCCGGTTTCCCTGTCAGGAGACAGATCCGGTCTGACAGCAGAATCGCCTCGTCAATATCGTGGGTAATAAAAAGAGTCGACATATGAATCTTATCCATCACATCCAGATACCATCTGTGCATCTCGCTCTTTGTCAGCGTATCCAATGCGCTGAACGGCTCGTCCAGCAAAGCCACTTCTCTGGAAAACATATAGGTTCTAAGCAGCGCCGCCCTTTGCCGCATACCTCCGGAAAGCTGACGCGGATATTTTCTCTGAGTTCCCTCCAGTCCGAACTCTTCAAAATAGAGCGACGCCTTCTCCCGGGCTTCCTTTTTCTTCTCTCCCTTAAGCAAAAGCGGCAGAATCACATTGTCCTCTATGGTCCGGTACGGGAGCAGCAGGTCCTTCTGCATCATATAGCTGATCTGGCCCGGACAGCCTGTAATATCCCTCCCGTTCAAAACCACCTTCCCCTGCTGCGGCTTATGAAGCCCGGCAATGACATGGAACAGTGTCGTCTTTCCGCACCCGCTGGCTCCGAGAATACTCACCAGCTCATGCTCATGAAGCTTTAGACTCACATCCGAAAGCACCGGCGTCTCTTCATACGCAAAAGTGATTCCTGATACTTCTAATTCAGCCATAATTCCTACTCCAAATATTCATTCGTGAATCCGGTATTTTCCGGAATCTCGGCTTCTGATAATCCCTTTTCATTAATCCAGCCGTAGAATGCATTCCATCTCTTCGGATCTATGTATCCCCATTGGTCTGCTTCTGCCTGATACTGACCTGCCATATATTTCTGGCTTGCCAATACCATCTCCTCATCCAGCTCCGGCGCTGCCTTACATAGAATATCCGCGGCTTCCTCCACATTCTCTATGGCAAATTCATAACCCTTTTTCACACTGCTCAAAAAGGCTTTTGCCGTCTCCGGATTCTCCTTAAGCCAGTCCTGGTTCCCGATGATCACAGGCGTATAATAGTCAAACACAGGGTCTATATCCCGGAAAGCAAAATAATCCGTCTCAAGACCGGCTGCCTCTGTCGCAATTCCGGCCCATCCATAGAAAATCCAGATTGCATCCACGGATTTACTCTGCAGCGCCGACACCTCGTCCGTCACCGTACTTGGGATTAATTCCACCTTACTGAAATCTCCTCCGTCTTTCTCTACCACCTGCTCTAACGTCGCCTTTTCAATATCCAGATCCCAGGTGGCATATTTCTTCCCTTCCAGTCCCTTCGGCGTATCGATTCCCTCCCCCTTGCGTGACACGATCCCGGAAGTATTATGCTGAAGGACTGCCGCAACCGCTTCGATCGGGAGCGCGTCCTCTCCTGTCACCGCCGGCATCATAGTGTCCTGGAAGGAGATGCCGAATTGAGCCTTTCCGGAAGCCACCAGCACCTCCGCGCCGTCTTCCGGCGGCTGGACAATCTCTGCTTTAAGACCTGCCTCCTCAAAATATCCCTTTTCCTGAGCCACATAAAGCCCTGTATGGTTCGTGTTGGGCGTCCAGTCAAGAACCACAGTAATCTCCTCCAAAGCCTCTGATCCATTCCCGCCGCCCGCATCATTATTCCTGTCTTCCGTTGCCTGTCCCTCTGCGCTGCCCGCATCATGGTTCCTGTCTTCCGACGTCTGCCCCTCTGCGCCGCCCTGAACCGTTCTATCCTCCCGAGCCGCCGCACATCCGGCCATGCTCCCAATAAGAGCTGCCGCCAGCAGAGCCGCCGGTAACTTTTGTTTCATTTGCTTCATTTGCTTCATCTATTTTCCTCCTCCCACGGCATACTGATCCTCTGGAGCACGTTTACGGCCCACATCAAAAATAGGCTGATAGCAGATATCAGGAATATTACCGCAAACATTTTATCAAAGGAAAATGCCTTCTTCACTCTTGTCATATAAACTCCTAATCCGTTGAATCCGCCCAGCCATTCTGAGATCACAGCTCCCACGACCGCATAGGACACGGAAATCCGCAGACTGGCAAAAAATGCTCCCAGCGCCCCCGGAAACTTTACATACCGGAAGATCTGTGACTTTGAAGCTCCCATGGAACGGAGCAGACTTACGGTATCCTGATCCGATGCCCGGAATCCGTCCAGAAGGCTCACCGTGATCGGGAAAAATGTAACGATCACGATCAGAATCACTTTAGGAAGCATCTCATATCCGAACCATAACACCAAAAGGGGAGCGATGGCTACCGTCGGTACTGTCTGCGTCAGAACGATCAGCGGATAAACAGCCCTGTATAACCAATCAAAGCAGTCCATCAGCACCGCCGTCACAAACCCTACCAGAACACCCACCGCCAGTCCGATAAAAGCCTCCAGAAGCGTCACCTTCGCATTGTCCATAAGCAACGGGAAATCCTTTACAAACGCCATCGCCACTTCAAGCGGCGATGGCAGCAAAAACCCGGAGATCAACCCGGCCGCGCAGGCTGTCTGCCAGATAGCCAGAAGCAAAAGGACGGCCGTAACCGGCAAAAGCCTACTGGTGATGTTTCGTAACTTTCTTTTCAATGGTCAGCACGTCTCCTTCCGGTCTGTAGGTAACCTTGATATAGGCCGCGACCGAGGGCGCTCCCGCCCTGACGGCGATGTGCTGACATTCCTTTACAATATCCATCAATTCATCATAATCACCTTCAATCGCCGTCTCAAAAGGGCCCACATAATAATTCAGACCTGTACTTTTGATATAGTCGATCACCTCATCCACGATCCTGATCAATTCCTCGTCGTTTGCTGCCTCCGGCAGTGACTGAATAGCTACACTTGCATTCATCTTTCTTTCCTCCTGTTATAAAATTATTTTTTGAGAAAACTGATCCCTGTATCTTTGAAAGCTCTACATATCAATACATAGTTCCCTATATCATAAAAACCCTGCCGAAACACCGGCAGGGCTTTTTATTCCACTGTGCACAAAACACAATACTTCTGTAAGTTCCTACGCTGGCATTATCCAGATCAGGTATAAGAGTCAAAGAAGCTCTCTATTCTTTATCTCAGCCGGCTTGCCGCCAGCCCCTCTCTTCATCATTCAGTTTTCACGGCTTTCGTACAGCACATTTCTCTGTACACGCCCCAGTCTACACTCTCCTGAAAAAAATGTCAAGTACTTTAATTTTCTCTGCTTATCTGCTTATCATTCTCTGCTGATCATCCTCATAATCAGCTCCACCGACCCCTGTATTCCATAACTCGCGCTGTTGATACAGAGATCATAGTTTCTTGCCTTCCCCCAGTTACGCCCGGTATAATATTTATAATACTTGATGTGCGCCTTATCAAGCTTCGTCAGAAGCCGCTGCGCTTTCTTCTCATTCTCCACGCCGCGCACCTCCATGACCCGGTGGACCCGCTGCTCCAACGGCGCCGTAATAAAGATACTGATATGCGGAATCCGGTTATTGGTAAGGATCGCGTCTGCGCACCGTCCCATCACCACGAAATCCTCCTTCTTCGCCATATCACACAGCAGATCACTCTGATTGAAGAACACGGCATCCTTCTTCGGCAGACCATGATATCTGTTGAACTCCCGGAACTTCTCCTTGAGCGTTGACTTCGGCGCAGGCGCAAACGCAGAAATCTCGTCTACATGCTGCCGGTTGTCCGCCGCCCCTTTCTTATAAGGGTAGCCGCCCTTGTCGCGCACGGAAGTTTTCTCTGCCTCCAGGCGCTTCAATACCTCGTCAAAAATCTCCACATCATAATAATTGATCTTCAGCGTATCGGCCAGCGTGAACCCGATCTCACTGCCGCCGCAGCCGTAGGTCCGCCCGATACAGATGATCAGATGATCCTTCTCTCCGAAACGGGACTGCAGGTTCAACGCGTTTAGCTGCGCCATCCTCTGATCCAGGATATCTACCTTAATAAAGCTGGTGGGAAGCTCTGTCACTTCCTTCAGGATCTCATCATACTTTACCATGATTCGATGTCTGCTTTCATGCTCCGTGATGGTCCGCGCCATATTGCTGATCAACGCCAGTTCGTTTCGCAGGATATGAGCCTGATTCCGCTCATGCATCATCCTTACAGTCTCTTCGATGCAATCCTCTCTCTTTCCATTGAAAACACGTCCCAAAGAGGAGCCCAGCTCTCTGTAAACCTCTTCATCCAGATCATAGATCCGTCCGGCAAGCTCTCTCAAATTCTTCTCTTCATTTGCCATCTCAAAAGCCCCTCCTTACCTGAAAAATAATAACGTATCCAGCAGAAATACCGGAATCAGAACCATCAGCGACCACCCTATGTAACGGAAAAACGACGGCATATGGATACCGTTCTCATCCGCGATCACCTTTACCATGAAATTCGGCGCATTTCCAATGTAAGTATTCGCTCCCATGAACACCGCCCCGCAGGAAATCGCCGTCAGTATCTTCACAGGAACCATCCCAAGGGTCGTAACAAGTCCGTCGGCATAACCGATCGCACCGGACGTCGTCAAGAATACCAGATAGGTCGGCGTATTGTCAAGAAAGCTTGAAAGCATTCCGGTAGTCCAGAACATCTGATAGGGCTCCGTAATTCCCAGGTCGGCTCCCATACCCTTAAGGATCGCCAGCGCCGGCTGCATGGTAATGAATATACCGATAAACAAGATCCCGACCTCCTGTATCGCTCCCCATGTGAAGTGGTTCTTCTTACGGATCACCGGGTCCGTCGTCTTAAAGGAAAGAAAAGCCGCAAGCAGTATAACCGCAATCTCGATAACCGCCGGAAAACTTAAGACCACTTCCCCGAAGATGTGGATTCCCCGCACATGCCCCTCCGCGTCCTGGAAGATCGGCTGATCCGGCAGTATCCCGCTTAGAACCACCGCAGATACGATCATAACCAGAAAAATCAGATTATGAAGCCCGCGGATCTGAATCTTGGTTCCCGGCTTGCTGATATCCGGCTTGCGCCCTCTTGCCATATCCCGGCAATATCTCTTCCTGTCTATAAAATAGAATATCGTCAAAAGCACAGCCATGTTAAACAGCATAATCGGAAACAGATGCAGGCTCCAGAAAAACGGAACCCCTCTGGAGAATCCCATCAGAAGCGGCGGATCTCCGATCGGCGTCAGACATCCCCCGATATTGGAAACCAGGAAGATGAAAAACACTAAAATATGAGAACGGTTCCGGCGCCATGCGTTCATCTTGATGACCGGACGGACCATCAGCATACTTGCCCCCGTAGTCCCGATCCAGCTTGACAACAACGTGCCGATCGTAAGCAGGATGATATTTACCCGGGGAGAACCTGCCAGATCTCCCTCCATCGTGATATTTCCGGCTACGCAGAACAGCCCGAACAGTAATACGATAAACGTCAGATAATCATTGACCAGACATTCCAGCACAGTCTCTAACGCCGCCCCGGCTCCGAACAAGAAACCAAAAGGCAAGATAAAAAGAACCGACCAGCCCGCAACGACCAACGGCTGGTGCGCTTCCCACCACTCGCCTTTTACCAGCGGAAGTACCGCAATGCAGAATAAAAGCCCTGCAAACGGAATACAGAGCCATAGTGGTGTTGACATATTTTTTCCCCCTTTTCCTCACCGTAACACTTTCACTTTTTTAAAATAACTTTGTGAAAATTTTATCAGTTCATCTTGTCAACACATTATAATTAAATTCACTTTTAGATTCAAGTAGAAAACATACCAATTCTTATCTCATATTTTCATGAAAATATATACACAATTTCCGTACACACTAAAAAACCTTACAGATGTCCTCTGCAAGGTTTTTTCTATACCGCCTATATAACTTGATATTTACGATTCCAGCCAACATGTGCCCGTTCTTCTGAACTGAAATCATTTATTATTCAGCTTTATCCTCTTCTTTATCCGCTTCGCCTGTATCTTCTGCCTCGGCAGATGCATGAACTTCTGTGATTATAACTACAGTCGCCTCTGAATCCGTTGTAAGGTTGATATCCTTATCCTGCGCAATCGGCAGATCCTTTACCTTGACGGTATCCCCAACCTTCAATTCTCCGGCGTCTATCTCTACTTTATCTACCAATGCGGCCGGAAGCGCTTTAAATGATATCTCATGCAGCATCTGCTGCGGAACTCCTGCGGACAGTTTTTCAAGATTGATCAGATGTATCTCAGCAGTAGAATGTACCATCTCATCACTTACCAATGCCTGAAAATCAATCTCATTGACACATCTTTTCAATGAATTATAATCCACTTCCTTAATTAACGCATTGTAAGTCTTTCCTTCCACTTCCAGCATAACCCGACCGCCTTTTCTCTCTTGTTTCAGCAACTGGGCAATAGCGCCTTTCTCCATCTTAAGCGGAATAGACGTTTCCAGTTCATGACCGAACAAATTACCTGTTACAAATCCTTCGCGTCTGAGTTTTTTTGCTTTGATCGACAAGTCCCTTTTTTCAGCTTTTAAAGTATTCATTTATCTTTTCCTCCAAATACTGAATCTCGCTTAACAGCCTTCAACTTTACTCTGCAAGCAGGTTTTGTTAAGTTTCGTTTTACTGTTACCGTTTTTATTATACACCGCTTGTCAAGGGGGTAGACTCCATTACCCGCCAATCATCTCCATGGCTGCAATCATCCTCAGCTTTTCAGGTTCTATCATATCTTTCCCATAAGCGTCCATAAAACGACTCATGTACCCGACA
>CANODD010000086.1 GCA_947564705.1 uncultured Dorea sp.
ATGTTTGAAACACGCTCCAGGGAATCCACACGAATTACTTTGATATTTCGATGAATATGCTTTTTCACAGATACTCAATTATGCACCTTTCAAACGCATTCACCACCTGCGTATCCTGATAGGTATCATATCTTTTATGTTTCCGTCCATAGGACATGTGTACATGACCGTGCAGAAAATATTTCGGCTTGTACTTCTCTATCAGACTTCGAAAGACCTGAAAGCCCTGATGCGGCAGATCCATCCCGTCATTCAACTGATACGCCGGGGCATGGGTAACCAGAATATCGAATCCCCCATGCCTCAGCAGAGAAAACCACAGTTTCCTGACCCTGTTCTTCATCTGCCATTCCGTATATTGATAATCGCCCGGTTTGTAGCGCATAGAGCCGCCCAACCCAAGAATCCGCACTCCCTGGTGAACATAGATCTTATCGTCGATACAGGTGCATCCGTCCGGCGGAATCCGTTCATACTTATCATCATGGTTCCCATGCACGTACAGAACGGGCACGGATGTAAATGTCGCCAGGAACGAAAGGTATCTTGGATCAAGGTCACCGCAGGAAATGATCAGGTCAATCCCCTCCAGCTTACTCTTTTCAAAATAATCCCAAAGGTAAGCAGATTCTTCATCCGCAATCGCAAGTATTTTCATAGATAACTCTAACCCTTCTATTTATCAATTCCCTGTTGTGAGATCACAGGCTTTGACTGTTCCTTTAGTTCGTCTTCCTTCGGAATACTTCCTATCACATTCTCTGCCAGCCAATCCATCGTCACAATCTCTTCCGGCGACAGACTCTTTCCCGGATCATCCTGCACGATTCCCTCCTGCGAATAAAGGATACCTGAAAACGGATTGAATTTTCCGGTACTGATCGTATCCCTCAGAAGGTCTACGAGTCTCTTCGTACCGATCGGAAGATTCTGTGAACAGATAACGTCAATCACTCCTGCCGACATTCCCCACCAATAGTTGATTGCTTTCTTCGAGGACGGATCGTCGTCGTATTTCCATGTACCGTCCATAATTGTACGGATCATCTGTTCATAGAATTTTCCCCAGTGCCAGATAGGCATTGCCAGATTCCTGATGCAGTCGCCCTCCAGATGATAAATACCAAAGAATCTGGAAGCTTCTTCCGGAATCACCATATCCTTTCCCGAGATACAGGATACCTGGTTCCGTCTTATATTCTCCATGATATCGCCTTCTTTTTTGGCCTTCCATTCCAGATATACCTCCGCGCGGGGATTGATCATCTTCGCGCCCAGTGCAAACGCATTGATATTCGCGATAGATCCATAGATCGGATAATCCGCGATATAGGCCAGACGGCTATTCTCTGCCATAGCGCCCGCGATCGCCCCCATCAAAAACTTTGCCTCATGCATACGGGCATAATAGGTCCGTATGTATCTGTGGGAAGTGTTGACGGAACAGTTTAAGATCCTGACGTCCGGATTGGCAATCGCCGCTTTTACACTTGCCTGCACAAAAGACGGAGTCGTCGTAAATACAATATTACATCCGTCGGCAATCGCCTCGTCTATATAGTCCTCCACATTATCCACCGTCGCATTATCATAGCACACGGTACTCACCTCTTCCGGGAAAGTCTGCTCCAGATGCAGCCGTCCAAGCTCGTGTGCATAGGTCCAGGCGGATGAGCCCGGCGTCTTTTCATATATAAATGCAACTTTCAGACTCGATATTCCAAACGGAAGCAGCATATTAAGCAGGGATTTCTTCTCATTGCTTGGGTCCATCTTAAGCTCCACTTCCTCATCCTCTTCCAGAAGCGAGAACTCCTCCCAGGATTTGGATACCAATTCTTTTAGTTCTTTCGTCGTCATCCGGAGAATATCTTCGTATCCATATAACTTGACGAAAGCCAGAAAAGCGTCGCCTACTGTAACAGATAGTTTATCCTTTTCCTGGGCTTTATATTCTGCCATAAATCTCCGGTAAATGGAACTGAACTCAAGTCTCTCGTCATCCGTCCACACCGTCTGCATATCTTTCCCCACCGCTTCCAGCAGCTTTTTAAAACTTCCCTCTTCCGAGAACCAGATATAATTAATCTGAGTCAGTTCATAAAAATCCAGGAACTCAAAATAAATCTTATTCTCTTTGTCCTCTGTCCGCTTCGGCACGATCCGCGTCACGACTCCCGGAACGGATACCACGTCGAAGTATTTCATGACACTGACCCGCTTATTTCCTTCCAAAACGTAGAATTTGTTCATATATTCATAGGCCGTAATCGGCTCGCGGATCCCCTCATTCTCATGGCTGGTACTGAGCCTTGCCCATTTCTGCGCAAATTCAGAAGTCTCTCTTAGAATTGGCATAAAATTTGCCGCAAACGCATTGCTTCTTCCCCCGGTCTTGGTTCCGACGATCTGATCGATAGGTATTTGGACCAGACCAAGCGGTACTTCTGAATACGTCCCCTTTTTCGGAATAATATCATCCAAAACCTCCAGAGTCGGCGGCAACCCGTGAAGCAGCCGAGACTGGTAATCCTTCTTTCCAAGTTTATATGCTTTCGTGTAATCACTCAATGACATGAAATATCCTCCTTATAAAGCATCCTGCTATTGCAATCCCGCTTACTTTTATTACCGCGGACAACGAGCCAAGCGGCCATGTCTGCATGCACATTTGACGACTGCCGCGAGAGTCAAATACCCCTCTGCTCTGCTGACAATTCACACTATCCGCCGGCCGATGTGTAAGCTACAATTATTATATACCAAGACTTCTGACAGTACAACGTATAAAAATGACAATTATATTGGCAATTCCGGGGGATATCTGATACAATATATCGTATAGATTATTGCATACAATTTTTCATATACGGAGGTTTCTTATGTTAAAATCTTATATTGCTTTTGACGTGGAGACAACGGGATTAGATCCACAGATAAATGAAATCATAGAGATTGGAGCGCTTAAGGTAAGAGACGGGCATGTTGTCGAACGTTTTATAGAATTTATCTGCCCAAAGGAAATGATATCTGACACAATCACCAATCTAACCGGAATTACAAACGAGATGGTTGCAGACGCCCGTTCTGGTTCCGAAGTGATTTCTGATTTCCTGAGATTTTGTGAAGACGATGTACTGATCGGACATAATGTCGGATTTGACTATAGTTTCATGAAGACGGGCGCCTCCCTCTGCGGACTTTCTTTCGAAAAATCCGGGATAGACACCCTCAAAATCGCACAGACCGCACTGGCTTCTCTTCCGTCGAAAAGCTTATCCGACCTGTGCGCATATTATCAGATCGAGAATAAATCAGCACACAGAGCCTATCATGACGCACTTGCCACGGCTAAACTATACCAGACCCTCGCACATTACTTTGAAGCCGATTTTCCTCTGCTGTTCCAACCGGTTCAGCTTACATACAAAGCCAAAAAGCAACAGCCGGCAACCGATAAGCAGCTTGCCTTTTTAATGAAACTATGCCGTCGGAAAAAGACACAGCCCACATGGAATCCTGATACTCTTACACGAAGTGAGGCATCAAAACTAATCGATTCTCTTCTGAACGGGTAGCATTTTCCTGATTTATTCGATTCCCAGCACTTGATAGTCCTGATCTTCTACCGTCTTCTTCAGTACATCATCTGCAACTTCCGCGTTCAGTGTCAGGACTGCAGTACCTGCCTCATGACTTACTGCCGCCTCGTCTACCTGCGGAAGCGCCTCTAAGCATTTCTTTACTCTTGCTTCGCAATGCCCGCACATCATTCCTTCGATCTTCATAGTCTTTGTCATAGCTGACTCCTCCTTTTTTTCCTGGGAAGCGCTGTCTGCCAGCTCTTCTCTCCCCATATCTTTTTCTTTATTTGAAATGACAATCTGCCGTTTCAATCTTTTATCCTTCGACGCGTCATGCATCTTAAACCAGTTTAACCTTAATGCATTCGTCACAACACAGAAGCTTGAAAGACTCATGGCAGCCGCTCCGAACATCGGATTTAATTTCCATCCAAAAAGCGGATACCACACTCCTGCCGCAAGCGGAATACCTATCACATTATAAAAGAACGCCCAGAACAGATTCTCATGAATATTGCGAAGCGTCGCGCGGCTTAGACGGATCGCTGCCGGAACGTCGCTTAAACGGCTCTTCATCAGCACTACATCCGCCGCATCGATGGCTATGTCTGTGCCGGCTCCAATCGCGATTCCGATGTCTGCCCTTGTAAGCGCCGGGGCATCATTGATCCCGTCGCCGACCATCGCTGTCCTGCCTGTACTCTTGAGATTCCTGATCACACTTTCCTTACCGTCCGGAAGGACGCCTGCGATCACCTCGTCCACGCCCGCCTGGCGTCCGATCGCCCGGGCAGTCCTCTCGTTATCTCCTGTCAGCATCACCACACGAATTCCCATGTTCTGCAATTCTTTTACTGCATCCGGGCTGTCTTCTTTGATGACGTCCGCCACCGCAATCACACCCACGAGCCGCCCGTCCTTTGCAAAGAATAAAGGCGTCTTTCCTTCCTCGGCAAGCTGTACCGCTTTTTGTTCTGTCTCTATAGAAACGGATGCATTCTTTTTAATATAGTCCAGATTTCCGCCGGTCAGATATTCCTCTCCAAGCCGCCCGCACAATCCATTCCCCGGCACAGCCTGAAAATCTGATACTTCATTTCCGCCGATCCCTCTCTCCTGCGCAAGATCTGTCACTGCTCTGGCAAGAGGATGCTCGCTCTTTCGCTCTAAAGCGTATGCCATCTTAAGAAGCTCTTCCTCTGATACACTGCCCTCCGGCATAATATCCGTTACCTTCGGTTCACCCCTGGTGATCGTACCGGTCTTATCCAACGCAACGATCTGCGTCTTTCCGGTCTCCTCCAGAGACACTGCTGTCTTAAACATAATCCCGTTCTTCGCGCCCATCCCATTTCCTACCATAATAGCCACCGGCGTCGCAAGACCAAGAGCACACGGACAACTGATCACCAGCACAGAGATTCCCCGCGCCAGCGCAAATCCCAGACTACTTCCGGCCAGAAGCCAGATTACGATCGTAACCGCCGCGATACTTATGACTGCCGGCACGAACACACCGGATACTTTATCCGCGATCTTTGCAATCGGAGCCTTTGTGGCTGCCGCGTCACTGACCATCTGAATGATCTGGGAGAGCGTCGTGTCCTCCCCTACTCTGGTAGCCTCACATCTTAAATAGCCCGATTGGTTTACGGTAGCCGCAGATACCTGACTCCCTGCTTCCTTGTCTACCGGTATACTCTCCCCGGTCAGGGCAGATTCATTCACTGCGCTGCTTCCTTCCCGGACTACGCCGTCTACGGGAATGTTCTCTCCCGGTCTCACTACGAATATATCACCGCTTCGCACCTGGTTAACAGGCACCTCCTGTTCCATACCGTCTCTTACGACAACCGCCGTCTTCGGCGCCAATTTCATCAGACTCTTTAACGCGTCCGTTGTCTTCCCCTTAGAGTGTGCCTCCAGCATCTTCCCGACCGTGATCAATGTCAGGATCATTGCGGCAGATTCGAAATAAAATTCATGCATATATGCCATCACTGCATCCATATCCATACGCATCTGTGCATCTGTCATGGCAAACAAAGCATAAGTGCTGTATACATAAGACGCCCCTGCCCCTAGCGCCACTAAAGTGTCCATATTAGGCGCACGGTGCCACAGGCTCTTAAACCCGCTGATGAAAAACTTCTGATTGACGATCATAACCGCTGTAGTAAACAGCAGTTGAAATAAGCCCATAGCCACGTGATTACCTGCAAAAACTCCCGGCACCGGCCAATTCCACATCATATGCCCCATAGAGACATACATCAACGGAAGCAGAAAACAAAGGGACATCATCAGCCTTCTCTTTAAGATCGGCGTCTCCTTATCCTCCAGAAGCTCTTCACCCGGCATCTTTGCAGCCTCATTCTTATGACCGCCCTCTGCCGCCTTCGACGCCGCGCCGTATCCGGCCGCTTCCACAGCGGCTATCACCTCTGCCGGGGACACATCTCCTTCCACACCCATGGAATTCGTCAGAAGGCTTACCGAACATGACGTCACCCCTTCCACATTAGAGACTGCTTTCTCTACGCGGGCGCTGCACGCCGCGCAGCTCATCCCTGTCACGATATATTGTTCCATACTTAACCTCCCTGTTCAGCCCTTACCGCATCAATTTCTGCAGTGTAACAACCAGTTCATCCACAACCTCATCCTTTCCCGCGCGGATATCATCTACCACACAGGTACGGATATGATTGGAAAGCAGAACCTTATTAAAGCTGTTCAAAGCTGCGTTCACTGCCGATACCTGTATCAGAATATCTGTACAGTATACATCATTCTCCACCATCTTCTTAATTCCTCTTACCTGGCCCTCGATACGGCTCAGACGATTGATGAGATCCCTGTACTCTTTTTCGGAACGCTCTTTTGTCTTATGACAGCATTCCCTCTTTTCCTCCATATTATCTACACCTCGTTTCCAATCGCTTTCTGCTTGCTCTCCAATATTTTATTTTATAAACATTATATACCCTTACGGGGTATATTGCAAGCACTTTTTATTTTTGCGGACAATGAACCAAGCAGCTTGCAGATTTGACTTTTCATCACCGTACCGCCCTATAACAGCAGACAAGGCCGTTGCAAAATGTAAAGATACTATAATATATGGTTGTATGTACCATCGTAATTGCACCATATACCGTGTGTATCTGTCATTTTGCAACAGCCCCGTCTACATACGCCGGCTAACGTGTAAAATCCAGCCTTTCTACTTCACATATTGTCAATATATTATCCTTAACCCGAAACCGGATATTCATCCCTGCATATTCCATCCCATATATCCTTTCAGGAGCTTCCTGATAAGAAGGTCTCGGATCCTGCGCCAATATCCGAAGTAATATCTCCCTCTGCTCCTTCGGGATGATTTCCATCCATTCGTCCGGAATTTCAACCTTTAATCCATACTCCTTAACCTGATGTGCGAACCCTCCTTTTGCATCCGCATGGCTGTCTACATAAGGAAGATAAGGTTTGATATCATAGATAGGCGTTTTATCCATCAGATCCGCACCACGCACATGCAGAACACACCCGGTTCCCTTTCTCTCTTCGATCCGCTCCAATTCCACACAAGACAATCCCAGCGGATTCGGGCGAAAAGGGGAGCGGGTGGCAAATACTCCCATCCTCTGGTTACCGCCCAGCCTCGGCGGCCTCACTGTGGGACTCCACTTCCCCTTCCCTGTTTCTGAAAATCCCCATAGAAGCCAAATGTGAGAATAGCCCTCCAGACCTCTCAATGCCTCCGGATTCCGGTACTCCGGTTCAAAGACGATCTCCGCCCTCGTATCCACCAGCCCGCTCTGCCTTGGAATTCCGAACTTTTCCGGGAAATCCGTATGGATATATGCAATTACTTCCAAAGTAAGTCTTTCTGTCCGTGCACTCATACTTCACTCACTCCCCTCCGCCGGCAGGCTATCCTAAAACCGCTTTCTGCAAAGTGCGAGTCCCAATTTGCAGGAAATACGCTCTAAAATCATGAGTCGTATCGGGCTGCGCCGATTCCTGTCTTATTACACCTTTTCTTTCAACATCCTTATCTCTTCTTTATGCCCCTCATCGTCCAGCGGCGTTTCCAGATAAAACGGCAATCCTTTCAGCAGAGGATGCCTCATCACCGCCAGCAAAGCCTCCAGCCCGATCTCTCCTTCACCAACAGGCGCATGCCTGTCTTTGTGTGAACCAAAGGGCATCATACTGTCATTCAGATGGATTGCCTTCAGCAACTTTAGCCCAAGTACCTGGTCAAATTCCTCTAATACTCCGTCCAGATCATGTACTATATCATACCCTGCCGCGAACACATGGCATGTGTCCAAACAGATTCCGATACGCTCCGGATGCCTCGCCGCATCCCGGATCATTTTCAAATGTTCAAACTTTGCGCCGATCTCCGTCCCCTTACCCGTCATCGTTTCCAGCAGAACCGTAATCTTCTCCTTGCCTGTAACCGCCTGGTCTAATCCTCGTACAATGTTCTCTATTCCTTTCTCAATACCAATTCCTGTATGGCTGCCCGGATGAAAGACCAGATTCTCAATTTCCAGTTCTTCCATCCTTGCCACATCCTCCCGAAGCGCCGTACACGCGAATTCATACACCCGTTCCTGATCGCTCGCGAGATTCATCGTATAAGGCGCGTGGGCCAGCAGCGCGCCGAATCCATGCTCCCTGCGGATTCTTTGAAACCCTTCTATCTCCTGTTTTGTATATACCTTGTAATTCGACCCGCGAGGATTCCGGCTGAATATCTGCATGGTATTCGCCTCCATCCACACCACGTTCTCGGCAGTCTTCACTAACCCTTTCGCAATCGACATATGTGTCCCTATTATCATCAATCTTCTGTCTCCCGTATATCTTACCTGATATTTTACCTGATATTTTACAGATACAGAACAATCTTAAAACAGCCGGCAGCGAAAGTCAATAGCTTCGTTTCCCCATGCTTTCTATTGATTTATCTTCAAAATACCGATATACTGTTAGTATAGTTTTTATACGCAGGAGGTAAACGATGAACCCACAAGAATCAAGCACAGCAACACCTGTAGCATCATCAACAGGAACCAAGGACACCGTTGAAAAATTCGGTCTTCCCCGTACGATTCACCTGGTTCCGCTGGATCTGATAAGCGGCTTTGAAGTCCGTCCTGGTTTCTATGAGATCAACGGAGCGACGGCTATTCCGGGAGGCGTTAATTTTACCGTCTATTCACACGGCGCAACTTACATTGAACTTCTTTTGTTCCATCGAACCGAGCATGAACCTTTCGCGATTCTTCCTTTCCCGGAGCATTATCGAATCGGAAACGTATATTCCATGATCGTATTCAAACTCAACATAGAAGAATTTGAATATGCATACCGCGTGGACGGCCCGTATGAACCAAAGAAGGGATTGATCTTCAACCGTAATAAATATCTTCTGGATCCCTATGCCAGGGCAGTCACGGGACAAAGCCACTGGGGCAACAGAACGCCGCGGGGACAGCATTATAAAGCCCGTGTCGTAAAAGACGACTTCGACTGGGAAAATAACGCGCCGCCGCTTCTCCCGACGGAAGACCTGATCATATATGAGCTGCATGTCCGGGGATTTACCCAACACAGTTCTTCCAAAGTAGAACACCCCGGAACTTTTGCCGGACTCCTTGAAAAACTTCCTCATCTTTTGGAACTTGGTGTAAATGTCGTAGAACTGATGCCAATCTTTGAATTTGACGAAATGCAGGATTACCGGGAAATTGACGGAGAAAAACTCTATAATTACTGGGGATATAATTCTGTAAGTTTCTTTGCGCCAAATACCAGCTACACATCAAGCAAGGAATATAACCGGGAGGGAAATGAATTAAAGACCCTGATACAAATCTTTAACCAACACGGAATTGAAGTATATCTGGACGTCGTATTCAACCATACGGCAGAAGGAAATGAACACGGTCCGTTTTTCTCTTTCAAAGGTTTTGATAATAATATTTACTACCTTTTGACACCCGACGGACACTATTATAATTTCAGCGGATGCGGAAATTCCCTGAACTGCAACCATCCTATCGTACGTCAAATGATCCTGGACTGCCTGCGCTATTGGGTAAATACTTACCGGATTAATGGTTTTCGTTTTGACCTTGCCTCCATCCTCGGACGTAATGAAGACGGCACTCCAATGAGTAATCCCCCTCTTCTCCAGGCGCTTGCTTTTGACCCGATCCTCGGCGACGTCAAGCTGATCGCAGAAGCGTGGGACGCAGACGGACTCTATCAGGTCGGTACATTCCCTTCCTGGAACCGCTGGGCAGAATGGAACGGCAGATACCGGGACGACATACGCCGCTATCTCAAGGGT